>NZ_JBATWY010000032.1:0-20818 GCF_049672945.1 Haloferula sp.
AGTCCGGACGAGCTTCCACGGTTCCGTAAATGCGATTGCGCCCCCAAGCCGGCAGCCACTCGACCTTGTCGATCTCCTGCAGCGCCTTGTCACGCAGTTCATCAAGCGAGATGAAGAACTGCTCGACTGCCCGGAAAATGATCGGCGTCTTCGAGCGCCAGCAATGCGGGTAACTGTGCTCATAGGTTTCCTGAGCAAGCAGCATCCCTTTCGATTCAAGTAGCTCGATCACGAAATCGTTACTCTTGAAAACGTGCTTGCCGACCAGCTCGGGCAAGCCGCACTCGTCGGTGAAATTGCCATCGTCATCGACCGGCGAAAGCACGCCGAGTCCATACTGCTGGCCGACCGAATAGTCGTCCGCACCGTGACCCGGAGCAATGTGCACCGAACCGGTGCCGGTTTCCGTGGTGACGAACTGACCGAGAATGATGAGGGAACTCCGATCGATGAAAGGATGCTTCGCCTCGAGCTTCTCAAGCTCGCGGCCTTTGACTTCCTTCATCACCTTGACCAAACGCATGCCGGTCTTCTCACAAAGGGCTTCGACCAGCTCGCGCACGACCACGAGGATCTCCTTGCGGCCATTGCCACTGAACTCACCGACGACGTAAGTGAAGTCCGGATGCACTGCGATGCCGAGGTTGGCGGGCAAGGTCCATGGCGTCGTCGTCCAGATCGCCATCGACGCATTGCCGATCCCGAGCTTGCTCGCACCGCTGGGCGTCAGTGGGAACTTCACGAAGATCGCCGGGCTGACCTTGTCCTTGTACTCGACCTCGGCCTCGGCCAGCGCGGTGTGCGCACCATAGGACCACTGGACGGGCTTCTTCGACTGATAGACCACACCCTTTTCGACCAACTTCGAAAAGGTCCGCACGATGTCGGCCTCATAGCCGGGTGCCATCGTCAGGTAAGGATTTTCCCAATCGCCGAAGACACCGAGCCGCTTGAAGGAAGCCCGCTGGATATCGATGAACTTGGTGGCGAATTCGGCGCAGCGACGGCGAATCTCCGCCGGCTCGAGGCCCTGGGCCTGCTTCACCACCTTGAATTCGATCGGCAGTCCGTGGCAATCCCAGCCCGGGATGAAGGGCGCTTCGAAGCCCGCCATGGTCTTCGATTTCACCACCAGATCCTTGAGCACCTTGTTGAGGGCCGTGCCCATGTGGACATCGCCATTCGCAAACGGAGGACCGTCGTGGAGAACAAACTTTCTGGCGTTCTGTGACTTACGACGAGCAATAATGCGTTCGTAGAGACCTAGGGATTGCCATTGGGCGAGCCGCTCCGGCTCCCGCTTCACCAAATCCCCGCGCATGGGGAAATCGGTCTGCGGCAGCAGGATCGTGTCTTTGTATGCTCCGTCTCTACTCATCTGAAAAGGGGCGCGGACGCTAGCAACCCGCCCCCACCCGGTCAACGCCCGGTTCCGGGCTGAATTCCTAATGTCCAATTTCCCAATTCCAAAACCCCGAAAACCCCTCAGTCTTCTTCAATCTTGCCCAATTCTTCTCCAAAACCCCAAAAACGCCAACCCAAGCGTGCCAAGGGAGTCCTCGCACTCACCTTTCTCGCGATCTTTGCCTTCGTTTTCTACTCGTTCATTCGGAAGCAGCAAGGCGCCGCCAACTGCCAGCAGGCGATCAACAACATGCGCTCGCTGAGCCTCGCTTTCCTCGAATTCGACCAAGAATACGGCTCATTCCCCAACGACGAAACCGCGGGAACCGTCATTGAATCCACTGGCACCAAGCTGTTGGCCCTCACGGGCCCTTACTCCAACCCCTACTTCCGCCAGCTCATTGCCTTCGGTATTCAAAGCGAGCAAATTTTCTACGCCACCCACCCCGAGGGCATTCACAAACCCGACAGCATCATGACCGCCGACCAAGCTCTCGCCCCCGGCGAAGTCGGCATGAGCTACGTCTATGGACTGAACAGCTCATCAGATCCCCGCCTGCCGCTCCTCCTCGCCCCGATGAAATCGGGAACCTA
Organism: Haloferula sp.; assembly: GCF_049672945.1. Lineage (NCBI taxonomy): Bacteria > Pseudomonadati > Verrucomicrobiota > Verrucomicrobiia > Verrucomicrobiales > Verrucomicrobiaceae > Haloferula > Haloferula sp. The sequence goes on from NZ_JBATWY010000032.1 coordinate 1,999, forward strand.
CCTCGCCTGGCGCGGCCCTTACCACAAGAAAGCCGCCGTCCTTCTCCTCCATCGCGGCAACGACCCTTTTCACAACCCACCTTTCGACATCAACCGCCGTGGCCAAATCCTCCTCGCCGATGGCTCCCTGCTCCTCGACCCCGCCCAAGCTTTCTGGCAAGGACGCCCCATCGACATCCGCCATCCGAAGCTTCCTGATTGACGCGTCATGTCCGGCTTCTTCCGGAATCCGGTTGCCGTCAGGCCCTTCTACTGCTTGACTGACACCTCATGACTCCGACGCCCGAAGGAGACGAAATCAACGATTTGACCGAAGGACGCCTTGAGCTTGCTCTCCGCGCCTCGAACGAGGGTATCTGGGACTGGTGGACTGACCAGAAGGAGATCTATTACTCCCGCCGCATTCTCGAATTCCTCGAATGTGGCGACCGTCAGGCTCCGAACTTTTTCACCCCACCCCACAAAACCATCCATAAAGATGACCGGGAGCGCTTCCGCTCTGCTCTCGCCAACGCGCTCGATGGTGGTGGTCCTGAGTTGTTCTCCATCGACTGTCGCGTTCACACCGGCAGCGATGGCTGGCGTTGGCTGCGGATCCGCGGCAGCGTCGTCCGGGATCGGGCCGGCCACGCCACTCGCATCGCTGGATCGATGATCGATATTTCCCGCCGTAAATCCGCGGAAGCCCAGATCGAGGAAGAACGCCACCAGCTGCGCCTGCTCATCGATCACGTGCCCCTGCAGGTCTACTTCAAGGACACCGAATCCCGCTTCGTTCTCGCCAACCAGCGCATGGCTGAATGGAACAATGCCGCCAGTCCTCAAGAGGTGACCGGTAAACACGACCGGGACTTTTTCGCCTCCGAGCATTGGGAGGAAGCCGCTCGCGACGAAAAGGAAATCATGGCTACCGGCAAGGCCATCACCGGCAAGCTCGAACATGAAGTCAGGGAAGGACGCAGCAGCACCTGGGTCCTGACTTCGAAGTTTCCCTGGTTCGACAGCCGCGGAAAGATCAAAGGCACCTTCGGCGTTTCCAGCGACGTCACCGAACTCGTCCGCGCCCAGCACCAGGCCTCCAATCTTGCCCTGGAACTGGCGGAGCGAAACAAGGTCTACGAAGAAGAGGTCCAGCTCGCCCGCGAAATCCAGCAAGCACTCGCCCGCTCGCAGTTTCCGAAAATCAACGACGACACCCACCAACTTCAATTCGGCGCCCGCTACCTGCCGATCTCCGGACTGGCCGGCGACTTCTTTGAAATCGTCCGCATCTCCAATCAAGTCGCGGGCCTGCTGATCTGCGACGTCATGGGACACGGCGTCCGCTCCGCCCTGGTCGTCGCCATGCTCCGCGGGCTGATGGAAAAGCAACGCCCCAGTGCGACCGACCCCGACGAATACCTCAGCGGGCTCAACAATGGCCTCGCCTCCATCCTCGACCGGGCCGATGCGACGATGTTTGCCACCGCCTTTTACGCCGTGGTCGACCTCGGGAAAGGCGTTCTAACCTACGCCTGCGCCGGCCATCCGGGTGCCATCGCCTGCGGACCCGATGGCGTCCATCAATTGGCGGCCGACCGTGCTGAACGTGGACCCGGCCTCGGACTCATTCCTAAAGCCGACTTCCCTTCACAGGAAATCCCGCTCGCTCAGATTCGGCGCCTGCTGCTTTTTACCGACGGCCTCATCGAAGCGGAAAACGCCGCAGGCGAAGACTTCCTCGAGGCCGGCCTCATCAAGGTGGTCGAAAAAAGGAAACACGAACCGCTCGAAGAGATGCTCGACGGCGTCATTACCACCGTCCTCGCCCACTCCGAGGGTCATCATTTCGACGATGACGTCTGCCTCTTGGGCATGGAACTGAAAAACCTGTAGCCCGCCAGTCTGCCGGTATCCGGTCAGCCCAAGGCACTCAAAATTTCCGCCACTTCCGACATGCGCCCAAGGCCCTCGTAGCCGCAGGCCAACTCTCCTTCTGCAGGCCCCACGAATTCGCATCCATCCTTCACCAGCTGCGCCACATTCCGCTGCGTCGCCGGATGATCCCACATCTTGCCGTTCATCGCCGGAGCCAGCAGCACCCGCGTCGCCTTGGGCAGCGCGAGGTAGATCGAGGAAAGCGGATCCGGTGCGAGACCGTTCGCGAAGTTCCCTAAAGTATCCGCACTCAGCGGTGCCACCAAAAACAGATCCGCCTGGTCCGCCAACTCGATGTGCCCCGGCTTCCAACTCTGCTTCTCGTCATCAAGCGTCACCAGCACCGGCTGACGCGTCAGCACCTGCAGTGTCAGCGGCGTGATGAATTCCGTCGCCGCGCGCGTCATCACCACGTGGACCTCGTGTTTCCGCTTCATCAACTGCGAAGCAAGCTCCGCCGCCTTGTAGGCCGCGATCGATCCGGTGATTCCCAAGACAATGTTCATGAATTCATAAGACGTGAAACCCTCATTCGCTCGCCGATCAGCAAGGCTTTGAAGCTGGCGTAGTCCTCTTCATGCGTTGCCGAGACCAGCCGGTAACAGTACTCCGCCCAATGCGACATCTCCTCGATCGCATTCTTCAAGCGCAGCGCGATCACCTCCTCACTATCTGTTCCTCGACCGGTCAAACGAGCCGCCAGCTCCGTCTCACTCGGCGGCATCACGAAAAGATCAACCAAGGCCCGCTGGATGACCGGATCTTCACAAGCCCGAACCTGAGCTGCGCCCTGGACATCAATATCCATCACCACATCCACCCCGTTCTCCAAACGCTCCAAAACCTCGCTGCGAAGCGTGCCATACAAGTTCCCGTGAACTTCGGCATGCTCGATGAACTCACCCGCTTCCACCTTCTGAAGAAATTCCTCCTTCTTCAGAAAGTAGTAATCACGTTCATGCAGCTCACCCTGACGCGGCGCACGAGTCGTGCAGGAGACCGAAAAAGACACTTCCCTCTCATCCTCCAGACGGCGGCAAAGCGTCGACTTCCCGGATCCCGAGGGTCCAGAGACAAGTAGTAGGATTCCGGTGCGCATCGTCTTAAGCAGCCGAAGTCTGCACCAACCCCGACCGAACAAGCAAGGGTTCCAACTCCGGATCGCGACCCATGAACCGACGGAACGACTCATCGACCGGCATCGAGTTCCCCTTCGAAAGAATGTATTCACGAAACTCGCGGCCGACTTCCTCGGAAATCACCCCGTGCTTCTGGAAACGCGTGAAAGCATCGGCATCCAGCACTTCCGCCCACTTGTAGGAATAGTAGCCCGCCGCATAGCCCGTCGGACTACTGAAGAGGTGACTGAAGCGACGCGCCATGCTCGGTGCCTCGGTCTTCATCTTCACCCGGTAGTCCGCGAGAATCTCACGGTCGACCTCGTCCAGATCCCGGCCTGCATAACGGTCGAGGTGGACATGCAGTTCCAGGTCAAGTTTGCCGAGCGCGAGCTGCCTCATGAAGGCCGAAGCACTCATGTAATTTCGCGCCGCGATCATCTTGTCAAACAGCTCGTCGGGAATCGCCTCACCAGTCTCATGATGGCGGGCGAAGAGATCAAGCGACTGACGATCCCAGCAGAAGTTCTCCATGATCTGCGATGGCAGTTCGACAAAGTCCCACGGCACACTCGTTCCAGCCAGAGACTTCACCGGAACGTCACTCAGAAGGCCGTGCAAAAGGTGGCCGAACTCGTGGAAGATCGTCTCCACCTCACGATGCGTCAGCAAGGCAGGCTTGCCATCCACCGGCGGGCTCATGTTGCCGAGAATCAATCCGAGATGTGGCTTCCGCTTCTCGCCATTGATCGCCGGCAGACCCGTTTCCAGGCAATTCATCCATGCCCCACCGCGCTTCGTCTCACGCGGATGCCAGTCGGCATAGAAAGACCCCAGATGATCGCCCGACTCCGAATCCAGCAGATCGTAGAACCTTACCTCCTCGTGCCAGACTTCCGGCTTGTCCGACTCCTTTGAACTACCAGGTTCATAGTAAACGGCCTCCCGCTCGACCATCTTGATACCGAAAATCTTTGAACAGAGCTCGAACATCCCATTCATCACCCGATCCACCGGGAAATACGGACGCAGCACCTCGTCATCGAGGTCATACTGCTCCTTGCGGCGCTTCTCCGCCCAGTAGGCCACCTCCCAAGGCTCCAGTGCTTCGGCTTCGCCACCAGACTTTGCCGCCTTGTATTCGCAAAGCTCGCGCCATTCCTGCTGATAGGCCTCTGAAATCCGGTCGTGCAGATCCTCGGTGAATCCAAGCGCCGTCTTGCCATCCTTGGCCATCCGGCGCTGCAGGGTCAGGTCGGCGAAATTCTTGTGCCCGAGGAGCTTTGCCTTCTCATCCCGCAACGCGAGAATCTTCCAGATCAGCTCGGTGTTGTCATACTCACCCTCGGAAGCCACCTTGGAAGACGCCTCCCAGACCTGCTTGCGGATGTCGTCATCATCGAGAAACTGCAGAATCGGATACATCGAAGGAAACTGAAGCGTGAAGCGCCACACCGGCTTCTCATCGGTCGCCAGGCCCTTGGCCTTCGCATTGGCCAGTGCCCCCGCCTTCGCCGAATCCGGCAAGCCCGCCAGTTTCGCCTCATCCTCGATCACCATCTCCCAGGCATTCGTCGAATCAAGCACGTGCTCGCCATAAGCCTTCGTCAGCTTGGAAAGCTTCGCCTGGATCTCCGCCACCTGCTCCTTTTCATTGGTCGGCAGATTCGCACCGCTCTGGATGAAATCATGCATCGTCTCCTCGACGAAGCGTTGCCGGATCGGATCAAGATCGTCGGTCATCGCCGATGACCCATAGGCGTGCAGGATTGACCACAAGCGCTGGTTGAGCGGGATCGATGAATAGAAATTCGAAACCTCCGGCAGCATCTTGTTGAGCGCCTCACGCTGCGCCGGATTGTCGTTCACCGAATCCAGGTGATTCAAACGCCCCCAACCGCGATCCAAGGCCTCTGATGCCTTCTCCAAGGCTCCAAAAGTCGACTCATAAGTCGCCGTCGCCGAATCCTGCGCGCAAATCAATTCGATGTTTTCCTTCGCCACTTCGAGCGCATGCCGGATGTCCCCTTCGACCGCTTCCGGCACCAAGGTCGACCACTTCACATGAAAATCTTCAGCCAAAAACGGGTGCATGCCGCCTATCTAGCCCATCCCCCCGGAAATTAAACCGAAATCCCCGACACCACCCAACAGAGCCATCAAGTTGAGGAAGAAACCGGGCCGACCCAAATTGTTGTGGGACCAGGATGGATCGGATGGGTAGGATTTTGGAGTCACTGCCTGAATCCAGAGGCAGGTATCGGAGTTCAGTCACGACGAGGGACGGGAGGATTGGTGGATTACACCACCTTCATCTTATCCATCCCATCCATCCTGGTCCGATTCTTCTCCGCGCCATTGCCTCCATCACGGAATTTGCCACCATTCCTCCATGACCCACGACCTGCTCGCCCTCAGCCGCGAAATCAAAGGCATCGCCGAATGTGGCCTCCACTACGGCGACTCCGAATTCGACCGCGAACGCTACCGCCGCCTCCACGAAATCGCTGCCGAACTCCTCCATTCCAAGCTCCCCGACTTCCAATGGCCGACCGAAGTCGGCTACCAAACCCCCAAGCTCGACACCCGCGGCATCGTCATCCGCGATGGAAGAGTCCTCCTTGTCCGCGAAGCCAGCATCGGCAAATGGACCTTCCCGGGCGGCTGGGCGGACGTGAACCTTACTCCTTCCGAAAACGTCATCCGCGAGGTTCGCGAGGAAAGCGGCTACGAAGTCGAAGCCACCAAGGTCCTCGCTTTTTGGGACAAACAAAAACAAGGCCATCCGCACCAACTCGAATACATCTACAAGGTCTCCTTCGCCTGCACCATCATCGGCGGTGAAGCCAAAACCTCCCACGAAACCGACGCCGTCGAATGGTTCGACGTCGACGCTCTCCCCGAGATGTGTCCGCACCGTGGCGCCCCGCACTACGTCGACCTCGCCCTGCGCCACCTCGCCGACCCCTCACTCCCCACCGAGTTCGATTAGCAAGGACAAGGAGCGCCGGTTTGCAACCGGCCGAATGGTCCCTCACGCAAGTCCCCGGCCCCGACCGAGAAGCAAACCACCCGGCGCTTAGCGAGCCGACAACCCCTGCCCATTCTTCCCGCCTTGGGGATCAGGGTGCAGGGGCTAGGGCGCAGAAAGGCAAAAGGCTCTCGGGTGGCGAAACTGCCTTTCTGAACCCCAGCCCCTGACTCCTCGACCCAAGAAGCCCGAACCACCTTCCGACCTCACCTTCCCAAAATCGCGCCGAAATCCGCAGATCCCATCACTCGCTGCGCATGTCTTCTTCACATCGAAACTTCGCGAGCATGCTTCGGTTCCAACGATGTCTTCAACAAGACATCTTACCATGAAACCAACACTCATCATCCTTCTCGGAATCAGTTCACTCCTCCCCGCAGGCGCCAAGGAGGCGGACCTGATCAGACTCTATGAAGAAGAGATTCTCGCCCACGACCTCTACGTGGAACTCGGCAAGACCCATCCCGGAATCATGCCTTTCCAAAACATTCCCGACTCCGAAGCACAACATCGTGAAGTCATGGCCGGGATTCTCAAAGAAAAAGGCATCGCCCTGCCCGAACCAGCAGCAGGCAAACGTTTCGTCACCAAAGACCTCAACAAAACCTACAAAAAGTGGCTGCGTGAAGGACGTCAATCCGAGCTCGCCGCCTGCCGCGTCGGTGTCCGACTTGAAGAGTTCGACATCGCCGATCTCCGCAAAGCCCAGCAGGATTCACCTGAATACAAGGACTCCTTCGCCGCTCTCGAAGCTGCTTCCAACAACCACCTGCGCGCCTTCCATCGCAACCTCACCAACCGAGGTGGCGAATACACTCCGGAAAGCCTCCCGCAGAACGACTTTAAGAAAATCGTGAACTCTGCCCAGCAACCCGGAGCCTGCAACTGCGACGGTGTCTGCAATCAGGAGCCGAAGGGAAATCGACAAGACAAAGCCAAAGGTCGCGGTCAACGCAACGGCCAAGGTCAAGGCAACGGACCCCGCCAAGGTAGAGGCAAGGGCCAAGGCAATGGACCACGCGGCCAAGGCGGACCCAACCGCTAAAGCACCCGACTCGACATCCCCTCGGCGCTCCGAGCCTTGGGGAACAGGGATCAGGATTCAGGGGTTGGAAAGGCAGCTCGGCAACCCAAGTGCCTTTCTGACCCCCAGCCCCTGAATCCTGATCCCAAAAAGCCCAAACCACCTCACCGCCCCAAGGCACCCACCCTGCCACCACCGGGCTCCCCACCACCACAAACCGTTGCTTCCCTGGCGTCTTGGCGTTTCCTTGGCCCGTTGCCCAAGATCATCCACATCGACATGGACTGCTTCTACGCCGCCATCGAGGAGCGCGAAGCTCCCGAGCTGCGCGGCAAGCCGATCGGCGTCGGTGGCAGCTCACGTCGCGGCGTTCTAACAACCGCCAACTACGAGGCCCGCAAGTTCGGCTGCCGCTCGGCCATGCCCGTCTTCAGGGCGCTCGAACTCTGCCCCCACCTCGTCCTCGTTCCCGTCCGCTTCGATCTCTACAAATCCGAGTCCGCCCGCATCCGTGCCATCTTCGGCCGCTTCACGGAAAAAATCGAACCGCTTTCCCTCGACGAAGCCTATCTCGACGTCTCCCACCTCAAGACGTCACCCGAAGCCGTCGCCCGCGAAATCCGCGCCCAGATCCGCGAGGAGACCGGCCTCACCGCCTCAGCCGGCATCTGCCACAACAAGCTCATCGCCAAAATCGCCAGCGATTGGAACAAACCCGACGGCCAGCACTACGTCCCGCCCGAAGACGTCGATGCCTTCATGCGCGAACTTCCCGTCGGAAAACTCTGGGGCATTGGCCCGAAGATGAGAGCGAAACTCGCCGCACTGAACATCCACACCTGCGGCGACCTCCAGCAACTCGACAAACTCGAACTCGCCCGCCGTTTCGGCAACTGGGGTCTCGAACTCCACGAACTCTCCCGCGGCATCGACACCCGCGAAGTCCGCACCCACCGCATCCGCAAATCGATCTCCAGCGAGAACACTTTCTCCGAAAACATCCTCACCCTCCCCGCACTAACACCAGTCATGCGCGGCATGCTCGAAGGCATCCGCGAAGACCTCGCGCGCAAGCACGCCGACCGCATCATCCGCTCGCTGGTCATCAAACTGAAGTTCGCCGACTTCACCCGCACCACCGCCGAACGCGCCAGCTCATCAGTCGAGCCTGCCATCTACGAAGAGCTCCTCGCCGAAGCTTGGAAGCGAGGGCAAAACAAGCCCGTCCGGCTGTTGGGAGTCGGCGTCCGCTTCCGCGATCCCGAAGGCGAAGACCGACAGCTCGACCTCTGGTGAGTTTGCAACGCTGCGGGCGACCGCGGACCCCCGGATCCGCCTACTCAAACCATCCACCCCGCTTTTTCCCAAACCTTCCTGTAACCCACGCCAAGGAATCCAGAGATAGACGATATTCCCACTCATTCCCGGACAGCAGGATCTTCTTGCTGCACCCATCCATTTCACTACCATCTCATCCTTGAACCTCTCATCCCCTTGCCCGAAATGCGGGGCGCAGCGCAAAAGCTCATCTCGGGGTGACTACTGCCCGGCCTGCTACCTGAGCGTTGGCTTGGAAGGACTCGATGTCTCCCCTGAAGACTCGCTCGACCAAATCGCGGAGAAACCCGGCGACACCATCGGTCGCTTCGAACTGCTCGAACAGATCGGCGAAGGCGGCTTCGGCGTCGTTTTCCGTGCCGTCCAGCGCGAACCGGTCCGCCGAATTCTCGCGCTCAAGGTAATCAAGCCAGGCATGGATTCACGCGAAGTCATCGCCCGCTTCGAGGCAGAACGTCAGGCGCTTGCCCTGATGGATCACCCCCACATCGCCAAAGTCTATGATGCAGGAACCACCGCTCTCGGCCGACCTTTCTTCGTCATGGAGCTCGTCGACGGGCTCCCTCTAACAACGTTCTGCGACGAGCATCGGCTTTCGATTGAAGAACGGCTCGAACTCTTCATGCGCATCTGCGGCGGCGTCCAGCACGCTCACCAAAAAGGGGTGATCCACCGCGACCTCAAACCAAGCAACGTTCTCGTCAGCCACGATGACGAAGGCATCGCCTGCCCGAAGATCATCGACTTCGGAGTGGCCAAGGCGATCGGCATCGAGCTCACCGAGCAGACTTTTTTCACGCTCTTCGGACGCCTCGTCGGCACCCCGGAATACATGAGCCCCGAGCAGGCCGAGCTCAACGCGCTCGATGTCGACACACGCAGCGACATCTACTCACTCGGCGTGCTCCTCCACGAACTCCTCACCGGCTGCCTTCCACTCACCAGGGAGTTTCTCGTCAATCATGGATTCGATGAAATGCGGCGACTCATTCGCGAGCATGAGCCTCAGAAACCATCGAGCCACTTCGCTTCGATCGATACGCAGAAGCGCTCGCGGATCGCCAACGTGCGAAAGACTGAAGCCAATCGCCTCGAGCGAGATCTCCGCGGCGACCTCGACTGGATCATCATGCGATCCATCGATAAAAATCGGACGCGCCGCTACGACACCGCGCAGGGATTTTCCATTGATATCGGCCGTTTCATGAACGGCCTCCCCGTCAATGCCGGCCCACCGAGCACCACCTATCGCATGGGAAAATTCGTCCGCCGCAACCGCGTCGGGGTAATCATCGCGAGCTTTGCACTCCTCGCCTTGATCGTCGGCATCGTTGCCAGCTCGATGGCACTGAACGCCCAGCGAAAAGCCAATCGGGAAATCCTCATCGAACGCGCCAGAGCAGAGCGCCTCGCCAGCGTCTCGGGTTGGCGGAGCAATTCGCTCAGCGCCATTCTTGAGGCCTCCAAGATCAAAATTGCCGAAGACTTACGCAACGAAGCCCTCGCCTGCCTCGCTGGAAGTGACATGGAAAAGGAAGGCCCCGGATTTCCTCTCGGGGACCCCTTGATTCCCATTACCTTTGCGCCCAATCATCAACTCGCAGCTTTGGCCTGGAGTCCGGAGAGAATCGAAATCCGCGATCGTCCCGGCAACCAACTGATCGCCACCGTCGCGACCGACATGCCACTCGACAACGCCCGTCTGGTCTTCGCCGGCGAGAACAACGGCTTGCTCGTCATCGCCTCCGAATCCGCCTCCGAATCCCAAATCGAGGTCATTGATTGGCGCAACAATACGGTCACCATGCCAGCGACCAGCATCAGTCATCACGCCTTTGACTTGTTAGAAAACCACCAGGGAATAGTCACCGGCATCACCAATTCGATCAACTTCCTCGATTGGAATGGCCGCACCCTCCGCCCTTCCATTCCCCTGCCCGGCAACCCGATCTCGCTGGACCTGATGCCGGGTGGCGAAAAGCTGGCCGTCGGCCTGCAAAGCGCTTCCGGCAACATCCTCGACGGTCGCCTGCTGATCCTCCATGGCGAGTCCGGTGAGATCATCGAAAATCGTCTGGGCTTCGAAGCAACTCAACTTGCGTGGAGCCCGTCCGGACAATTCCTCGCCATGGGTGATGCCGATGGCTCGCTGTCCGTCTTCGAACCCGGCATCCTCAACTCCGCCCACCGCCTGGCCGGCCACCTCGCCGGAATTCAGCAGATTACCTGGAGCCCTGACGAACGGCTCTTCGCCAGTGCCAGCTCCGACTGGGAGATCCGACTTTGGGACGGCCGCCATGGGTCCCTCCTCTCCACTCACAAGGCACGCGCTGGGAATTTTTCCTTCTCGCCCGACGGCGCTCAGCTCGGCCCGGTGACCTGGGAACAAAATCTTTTCACCCTTGGCATCCGGCAGTCGAACGTCTGTCACCGAGCCGTCGGCCACCCGGGAGGCGGCGGCATCGTCGCCGCGGCTTGGGATACTCACCTCGGGAAACGGGGCGCCTTCAGTCTCACCTTCGCCACCGCCGGCACGGACGCCGTCATTCTCTGGAATCGCAATGGACAAGCGCTTGCCCGCTTTACGGACGTCACCAATCCCGCGGGCCTCGCCTTTTCGCCCACCTCCTTCTACATCGCCGGAAACGAAGGCATCATTCGTCGCTCCTGGGCCCTGCGCCCCAATGCATCGGGGCAACTTGAAATGCACTTTGGTCCCGCCGAACCATTCAGCAAGCTCACCCACTGCCGGCAACTCGCAATCGCGCCGAAGCACCCTCTCCTTGCCGCCGCCAGCGATTCCGGTATCTGGCTCGTCTCCACAGAAGATGGATCCACCCGCTTGCTTCAGGAGGCCGCGCCAAAAACCAAACTCAACATCGATTCCGAAGGCCGCTGGCTTGCCATCGGCAGCAACCGGTCCGATGGCGTGCGCATCTACAGCTTACCCGATGGCAAACTCATCAAGGAACTCCCTGCCGCCGGCGCCGCCACCGTGGCTTTCTCTCCTGTTTTGGAAGCCGAAAACGGCCGTGTCCTTCTCGCTACCGGCGATTCATCGACCTATCGCTTCTGGAGTGCGAATGACGACTGGCACGAACTAACAGAACTGCAAATCGACAACCACATGGCCGATATCCCCGGCCGAATGGTCTTCAGTCCCCGAGGCACCGCCCTCGCCATTTCCCATCAACGCGACGAACTCAAAGTCCTCAACCCAAGGTCAACCCCGATGGAAGTCCTCACCCGTCCGAACTTCGACAAACAATGGCCGCTCGCCATCAGCAGCGACGGCACTTTGATCGGAACCGAAGGCCGCGATGGCCGACTCTTCATCTGGGACCTCATGGCCGTCCGCACGGAATTTGATCGACTCGGCATCGACTGGACGACGATGGAGGATTTTGAGAAAGCCGACATCCCGATCGTGATCGGCGCGCACCTCGCCAAGCCTCTTGCCTCCCGTTAAAGCTTCTCCGCCCCACAGGAACGATTCATGATAGCCGTGGACTCTAGTCCACGGACTATCGCTCCCCAAACTCCCGCGTCGTGTAGCGACGCTTGATTCCCTGTCGGCTCGCCACAAATCTTGATCCGTAGCACATCCTTCATTCAGCGGGAAAAGAGCGACAGAAGATAGCGCAACTCCTCCTCCGGGTCTTCATCCTCGGCCAGAGTATCGCGTAGCGCCGCCAGCAGGCATTCGCGATAGCGCTGACGAAACCGGTGCACCGCCACCTTCACGGCACCCTCGCTCATCCCCATTTCGCCAGCCAATTCGGCATGACTTACCCGGTCCGACTGAGGCTGGATCGTCGGCTCGAAGTATTCGAACAAATCCGCCTTCCCCGCACGCAGGTAATCCACTTTCAAACGCCGAAGCGCCTCCTCTAACAGATCCATCGCCCACTGCCGGTCAAAGGCAAGAATCGGATCACTCTCGTCCTGCCGTTCATTTGCAAGAAGCCCCTCAACCGAGGGCGCATCGATATCGACCATCTTCCGATCACCACCTCGCTTCTTCGCCATACGTTTATGATAGTCGTCGACGAGAAAGCGCTTCAAAACCACACAGAGAAACGACCGCAAGCGTCCCCGCTCAGGTCCACTCACGGCACTCAGCAAATCCCCCTCCACCAGCCGATAAAAGAACTCCTGTGTCAGATCCTCCGTTTCCTCCGGCGAGTTTCCACGTTGGCGGATGAAGAGATAGACCGGCCGCCAATAGATGCGGCACAGCTCGCCCAAAGCCTCACCACGCTCAAGGCTCGGAGAATCCTGAGCGGCGATCACCATGCTCCAGCGCGTGTTCGGGAAAAAACCACCCAACCTCGTGGCACTTGTGTCTGAAGAAGGAGCGACCATCAAACTTGTTCGTATCACCCGTCGACCCGCTTGGGGAGAAAAGAAGATCATTCGGTAAATTTCACCTCTCACCTGTAACCTCGGCGAACGGATCCGGAGGTAGTGGGTAGAAGCTGAAACCATGACCGAATCCACCCATCCCCTCTCCATCGCGATGATCCTCGCCGCCTCCGTCTGCGGTGCCACCGGATCCTTCCTCTACAAGACCGGAGCAAAGACGGCAACAGGATCGCTCGCCTCCTACCTCGCCAATCCCCGCCTCCTCGCAGGCGTCGCTTGTTACATCGCCGTGATGGTGCTCTTCGTCGCCGCCTTTCGCAAAGGGGGCGCCCTGACCGTTCTCTACCCGGTCTATGCCACCACCTTCATCTTCGCCGCAGCCATCTCACTCTTCGCCTTCGGCACTCCAATCCGTCCCGTCAACCTCGCCGGCATGACGCTTCTCGTCTCCGGCATCTACCTCATGGGTAAAACATCATGATCACCATCAAACAACAAATCGAGAACCGCCGACCCCTCGCCTTGCGCGAACTCGGCTGCTGGACCTGGCTACTCAAAAAGGCCGCCGGCACCGGTATCACTCCGAACCAAATCTCCGTCCTCGGCATGATCTTCGGTCTCGCCGCCGGAGCCCTGCTCTATCTTACGCCTTCGCTCAAAAACGGAAGCCCCATCCAGCGATCGATCCTCCTCGCCGGGATCCTAGCCATCATTCTTCGGGGCGCTTGTAATATCTTCGACGGCGTGCTCGCAGTCGAAACCAAACGCGCCAGCCGTGTCGGGCTCCTCTACAACGAAGTGCCCGACCGTATCTCGGACATCGCCATCCTCGCTGGCGCCGGCTATGCGATTGGCAGTCATCCCACGCTCGGATGGGCCGCAGCCCTTGGCGCAGTCGTCACCGCCTGTATCCGCAACCAGGTCCAACTGGCCGGTGCCTCCCCCGACTACAGCGGCCCCATGGCAAAACCGGCACGCATGGTCGTCGTCTGTCTGGCCATGGCTTCGCTGGCTTTGCTCCCGCTGAATGACTGGAAACTGTCATTCAGCGGGCAAGGCATCGGACCGATCGGCATCTCTCTCGCACTGGTCGTCGTCGGCACCTTCGTCACCTCCATCGTCCGTCTTCGTCACGCCGCCATCGAACTGAACCAGGGAACCCTCGACTCATGAATCTTGCATCCCTCATCAACTCCATCGACCCGCGCGAACTCTGGCTCACCGCCACCGCGCTCAGCGCGCTCGCTCTCGGTTGGATCGTCTCGTCGCTTCTCCACCGCCTTGGCGTCACCGGTGAAAAGCTCCACCGCGAGCTGATCCTCCGCCTGCGCACCTGGGCCATCATCATTCCAGCCACCGTGATTCCCATCCTCATCGGCCCCGCCGGCATCGCCGTCGCCGTTCTGCTGCTCGGTGTCCTCTGCTTTCGCGAGTTCGCCCACGCCACCGGCCTCGCCCGCGACCTGCCACTCTTCGCTTCCGTAGTCGCCGGACTGCTCATCGTCGCCATCGCCGTCTTCAAGCACGACTACCAACTCCTGCTCTTCAGTGCCCCCCTCGTCGCGGTTCTCAGCATGGGAGCCTCCCTGCTTCGCGATCAACCCGAAGGCTACCTCAAACGCATCGCCCTCACCAACCTCGGCTTCATGCTTTGCGGACTCTGGCCCGGACATCTTGGCTTCCTCGGCGGATTGGAAAACAACGCCGCCCTCCTTCTTTGGTTCATCCTCAGCACCGAACTCAACGACGTCTTTGCCTTCATCTGCGGCAAGACCTTCGGCCGCACCGCCCTCTGCATCCACACCAGCCCCGGCAAAACCCGCGGTGGCCTGATCGGAGCGATGCTGCTCACAAGCACTTTCGTCACTCTCAGCGGCAGCCTGCTTTTCCAAGGTGAAATGCTCGGAAACCCCACCCTTCTCATTCCCCTCGGGCTGATCCTCTCCCTCTCAGGCACCGCCGGTGACCTGATCCTCTCATCGATCAAACGCGACCTCCACCTCAAGGACCTCGCCAACACCCTCCCCGGTCACGGCGGACTTCTTGATCGCTGCGACAGCCTCCTCTTCGCCGCCCCGGTCGTCGCCCTCGCACTCGGCCTGATCCACACCCTCCCAACACTCCAGCCTCTAACAACTCAACTCCCATGATCCAGATCGCCCATCCACTTGTCCGCCCAACTTCTCAAAACCACTGGATCGAGCAACTCGTCGCGCCGGATCGGGTCGCACCCGCTTGGGAATCCGCCCTCCACCATCTCACCTGGTCCTTCATCCGCTTCGGCATCCGCCATCAGCACACTCTCGAAATCGAAGGCATCGAAAACATTCCCACCGAAGGCCCCGTCGTCATCGTCGCCAACCACGGATCCCATCTCGACACCCTTCTCCTCGGCTCCGTCATCCCCTCGTCACTCCGCTCACGTTTCACGCCGCTCGCCGCTGGCGACACTTTCTTCAAATCCTTCATCCAAAGCTGGTTTTCCTCCCGATTCCTCAATCTCAGACCGCTATGGCGCCGCAAAGCAAACACCCACGGCATGCTCCGACTCCGGAACGCCCTGACCTCCCACAATGACTGCTTCCTCGTTTTTCCCGAGGGCACCCGCTCCCGCAGCGGCAGCATGGGGCATTTCAAGCCGGGCATCGGCATGCTCGTCGCCGGCACCGATATCCCCGTCGTCCCCTGTCACATCCACGGCACCCACGAAGCCTGGCCGTCCTCTCAAAAAATCCCCTCCAAAGGCTCCCTCAAACTCCGGATTGGGAAACCTCTGACCTTCCCCGATCACCCCGGAACCGGCAGTAGCTGGCGCGCCATCTCCCAGCAACTGGAGGGTGAAGTCCGAGAACTCGGCGGCGAGCCACTGGCGGCCTGATCGTTCCACACAAAAAAAACCCGCGACCGGTATCCACCGGTCGCGGGTCGCAAATTCTCAATCAGGCGAGCCTCACTCGTCCTCCATGAACTCGTTGTGCCCCTGCTTCTTGGAGTCCTTGAGGGCCATCACGAAGTCCTGCACCTTGTCCAGTTCCTCAGCTAGGAAAGCCCCTTCGATATCGCAGAAAATAACGAACAGGTGGGCCATCTGCTTCTTGTAGGACACCATGGCCTTCGCCTTGCCTTCGGGATGGCCACCCGCCTCGATGAATTCGGGCGTCATCGTGGCCGCCTTGAGAACCGCATTCTGCGCCTCGACAGCCAACTTGGCACCTTCGGCCGCATTGTCCGTCCGACGCAGCGCTTTGTAGGCGTCATCGATGATCTCCATTTGCTCCGCCAGCGGAGAGTCATCGGCACGCACGGACATCACAGGCAGCAGCGCCCCCAACAGCATCGGAATAAGAAATTTCTTCATACGCCGGAAATACATGCCGAGTCGTCCCGTTCTGTCAACTTCTCGCCGACCTTAGGGCCGGACCGCTGACTTTGGTCGGCCCCATCTCACGACACACCTATCCGGCCGTTCCTGCTTTGGGGATCAGGGGTCAGGATTCAGGGATCAGAAAGGCAGCTCCGCCAAACCCCTGCCTTTTGCCTTTCTGCCCCCTGCCCCCTGAATCCTGCACCCCAAAGCCCGCCCCACCCCAGCACTCCTCTTCCCACCAAACACTTCTCACTTCTCACCCGCCCCCTCCACTCCCATCCTCACCCCGATGTCCGGCACCAAGCTCACCCCGATGATGGCGCAGTATCAAAAGATGCGCCGCTCGCTGCCCACCGACGTCCTGCTCATGTACCGCCTCGGCGACTTCTACGAAATGTTCTTCGAGGACGCCCAAAACGCCGCCCCCATCCTCAACGTCGCCCTCACCCGCCGCAACTCCATCCCCATGTGCGGCGTCCCCTACCACGCCGCCGACGCCTACATCGCCAAGCTCGTCAAAGCCGGCAAACGCGTCGCCATCGCCGAACAAACCTCCGAGCCGATCCCCGGCAAACTCGTCGAACGCGAGATTGCCCGCATCATTTCCGCCGGCTCCATCATCGAAGCCCACCTCCTCGACGACGCCCGCCCGAACTACCTCGCCGCCGTCTATCAGCAGGGAAAAAGGTGGGGCCTCGCCTGCGTCGACCACACCACCGGCGAGTTCACCGTCGCCGAGTTCCCCGAGCGCGGCCCGCTCGACGACGAACTCGCCCGCCTCACCCCCAGCGAGCTCCTTTACTCCGACGAACAAATCCCCGCCTTCGCCGCCCTCAATGCCGCCCAGGCCTACGACGCCTTCGCCTTCCTCCCCGATCCCGCCAGCCAGCTCCTCAAGGACCACTTCGCCGTCCAGTCCCTCCACGGCTTCGGCTGCGCTGAAATGCACGCCGCCACCGGAGCCGCCGGCGCCATCCTCCACTACCTCATCCACCAGCTTCGCCGACCCTGCGAACACCTCCGTTCGCTCAAAGTCCGCGAAGACTCCCACCTCGTCCTCATCGACTCCGCCTCCCAAGCGAACCTCGACCTCATCGACTCACGTTCCGGAAAAAAACACACGCTGTTAGGTGTCCTCGACCGCACCAGAACCCCCATGGGAGCCCGCCTTCTCCGCGACTGGATCCTCCACCCCCTCCGCGACATCGATGAGCTGTTAGAGCGACAAAACTTCATCGCCGCCCTCTTAGAGCAGCCCTTCATCCTCAGCAAAATCCGCGAATCCCTCCAAGGCATCCGCGACATCGAACGCACCACCGCCCGCCTGAGCCAAGGCGCCGGCAACGCCCGCGACCTCCAGGCCCTAGCCATCTCCCTATCCCACATCCCCACCCTAAAAGAAGACCTCCAGTGCCTCACCCCTACCAGTGGCATGACCGTCCCGGTCATGAACGGCGGCCAGCCCAAACCGAAAACCGCCCCCACACCTCCCCCTAACAGCCCGCACCCAGCCTCTTCCACTGATCACTGCTCACTCGGCACTTGGCACTCCGCCGAAGGCGGCCTCAACGACCACACCCACCTCACCCAGCACCTCACCACCGCTCTCAGCGACGAACCACCCGCAACGTTGAAGGACGGCGGCCTCATCGCCGACGGCCACAACCCCGAGCTCGACGAACTCCGTTCCGCCACCCGCGACGGCAAACAGTGGATCTCCGACCTCCAGGCCCAGGAGCGCAAGCGCACCGGCATCGACACCCTCAAGATCAAGTTCAACAACGTCTTCGGCTACTTCATCGAGATCTCCACCGCCAAGCTCGCCACCGCCACCCTGCCAGACGATTACACCCGCAAGCAAACCATGGCCAACGCCGAGCGCTTCATCACCCCCGCGCTCAAGGAAATGGAAGCCAAAGTCCTCGGCTCCGAAGAACGCGCCAAAAAGCTCGAATACGAACTCTTCCTCGAGCTCCGACAGCAAGTCTGCACCCACCTCGACTCCCTCCAACAAACCGCCGCCGCCATCGCCCGGCTCGACGTCCTCGGCGCCCTCGCCGAAACCGCCCAAACCCACCGCCACTGCCGCCCGCGTCTCGAAGCCACCCGCGCCATCGAGATCACCAACGGACGCCACCCCGTCCTTGAGCAAACCCTCGTCGACGAAAAATTTGTCCCCAACGACACCGCCTTCGATCCCGAGGACAACCTCCTCCAAATCCTCACCGGCCCAAATATGGCCGGCAAATCAACCTACATCCGCCAAGTCGCCCTCATCACCCTGATGGCCCAGATCGGTGCCTACGTCCCCGCCGAAAGTGCTACGATAGGTCTAGTAGATCGCATCTTCTGCCGCGTCGGCTCCAGCGACGACCTCTCACGCGGCCAGTCCACCTTCATGGTCGAGATGAATGAAACCGCCCTCATCCTCAACCACGCCACCGAGCACAGCCTCGTCATCCTCGATGAAATCGGCCGCGGCACGGCGACCTTCGACGGCCTCTCGATCGCCTGGGCCGTCGCCGAGCACCTTCACGACGAAATCAAGTGCCGCACCTTGTTTGCCACCCACTACCACGAGCTCACCGACCTCTCGAACACCCGCCCCGCCGTCACCAACTACAACGTCGCCGTCCGCGAGTGGAACGAAGAGATCATCT
>NZ_JBATWY010000033.1:0-25358 GCF_049672945.1 Haloferula sp.
CGTCAAAGCGACACCGCCGTCGGCATCCTCTCCATTGTAGTCGGCGAGTGTGCTCGTCGAATTGAGGGCGATGACGCCAGTTCCCCCAGCAGAAGCAAGCAGCTTGTTGCCGGGAAAGTTGATGAAGAAGGTACCGGCTTCGGCACCGCCTGCGAGGGCGTGGATGCCTCCGCTTGTTCCCGCTGCTTCGCTGCCGGCGCTTTTGATGAGCACCATTTCCGTGTTGGAGATGTTGAAGGAGCCTCCGAGAGAGGTCGAATAAGCAATATCGTCAAGGCCGACACTCAAGGTGAAGTTGCTATCATCGACATCCGAGCTCGTGGCGCTGCCGGCGACGAAAGAAACGAGGGTCCCGACGGGAACGGCTGACCAGAGGTCGTTGACGGCAAGTTCGTATTTTCCGCCACTGTCACCGTTCATATTGCTGCTGAAATCCTTGAGGATCATGCCGGTCATATCCACGGTTGAACCGGGGGTTCCGTCTCCGACGACGAGGACTTCCACGATGTCGGGGTTGTTCGAGTATTTGTTGATGACCACCGTAGGTGGCTGGGCTTCTTCGGCAAAGCTGAAGCTCCAGTCAGTCGGCAGCGTAAAGCCCGCGAAAGGATTCCCTGCAAGGTCGGTCACCGCTCCGGAAGGAATCTCGACGTAGTAGCCTTCGCCCGCTTCGAAAGGACTGGGGTCGGGAAGCAGAATGAGCCCTTCATTTTCAAGAATGAAAAAATCCACCTCGGCGGAGGCGTCGATGGTCAAGACGGTCTCATTATCGGAGGCACGCTTGATCAGGATGTCTCCGGTTCCCAATTCGCACACTTCGTTGAAGAAAATGGTCAATTCATCGACGGCCGAGACTAGAAGATCCGAAGAGCCCGTGGCCGGAACCAACTCGGTGAATTCAGGCGGCACGACGTCGACGCCGGTGCTTGGTTTCCAAGTGACGTTCAGATCATCGGCGCTCAAACCGTGATCGTTGCCTGGGTGGTCGATCTCCTCCCAACGCAACATCGCGAACTCCCCGGGGGGGATGATGATCTGGACGTTGGAGCTGAGAGCCGCCTGATTGGCTGGATCGTTTCCATCGAGTGGTCCGGTTGTGCCGCTAATGACCGGTGAGGTGAAATTCAAGTCGGTGACGCTCTGCCAAGTTCCATTGACCAAGTCGGTGATCGGCAACGAATCGGTGGTAAATCCAAAGGTCAACGTCTGTGCCGCAGTGGTTCCAGAGTAGCGCCATTGCTCGCCAGTGTAACTGATCGAGTCAATTTCGACCGGGGATGCGCTGGTGTTTTGGAAGAGGACGCCGAAATAGATGGTGCCGGATGTCCCGGACCCCTGAGCCCCCAATGCCCGCTCGGTCGACTCACTGGCGCCGTAGCTGTAGAGAGCTCCGCTAAGAGCGTTTCCTGAGTTGGCGATGTAGACGGTGCGATTCGAATACCACGCAGGGAGGGTGGTGTCGTCTGCCCAAACGTTGTCGGTTCCGTCAATGGCGAGGGTGTCGAAATTCTGAGAGTAGCTCCCCGTTCCCGACACCTCGACGGGTGCGGCATGCAGGAGTGTGGAAGAGAGCGAGCCCACGAGAGCGGCCGTCAAAAGACGGGAGCGTAGCGAGTGACGGGGAGTGTTCATGTGCATGGAGTTCTTGGGGATTTAGGTGACCTGTATTGGCAGTGAGAAGCTCACGCCGTGCCGTTGTCACCGCAACCTGAGTTTTATGTTGGTTCCGACACATAGGCTTCAGAGCATTTGGAGGCGAACGGAAAATGACATTGTGAACAACTCTCGAAGAATATTCTTGCGGTTTTCCAACTTTCAGAAATTATCGAAATAGATGAAGGCCGAAGCGGATAAACTGAACGAAGCCCGCGAGCAATTCGTGAGCCAGTGGGGTGCGCTTGGGACGCAATGGGGCATCAATCGGACGATGGCGCAGATTCATGCCTTGTTGATGACGGTTCCCAAGCCGCTGTGCACGGACGAGGTGATGGAGGCTTTGGAAATCAGCCGGGGGAATGCGCATACCAATTTGAAGGAGCTGATTGCCTGGGGACTGATCCGGAGCGTGGTGAAGAAAGGGGAGCGAAAGGAGTATTTCGAGGCGGAAAAGGACGTTTGGGAAATTTTTACGACCGTGGCAAAAGAGAGGAAGCGGCGGGAGATTGAGCCGGCTTTGGCGGTCCTCCACCAGTGCGCTGAGGAGAGCCGCGAGATGACCAGCGAGGAGGGGAAGGTATTCCACGAACAAATGCGCCAGCTTGAGGAGTTCGTCGGCTTCGCTTCGACCATGGCCGACAAGATCGCCTCGATGAAGCATGGCTTCGCGATTCAATTGGCCGCCAAGCTCTTCAAATAGACCGCCGCGTTTTTTTTCGATCCAAGTTTCATATTTTACTGAAAACACAAAAAAGAAAGGAATAAAAAGTGATGAATCCGACCGTAACAACTTATGCCCTCTACCTTGCCTTGGCCATTCCCCTGACCATTTGGGTAGCGAGGACCTTGCACCGCAGCGGCCGGGTCTTTCTGGTCGACTGCTTTCATGGAAATGAGGAACTGGCGGATAGCGTGAACCACCTGCTGGTGGTGGGGTTTTATCTGATCAACGTCGGTTTCGTTTCGCTGTATTTGAAGCTCGGGGCGGAAGTGCCGGATGTCCGTGGGGTCTTCGAAGCCTTGAGCGGAAAGATGGGCGTGGTGCTGCTGGTGCTCGGGGCGATGCACTTTTTCAACGTGTTGATCTTCACCCGCCTGCGTCGTCGCGCCGAGCTTGAGAGGAGCGGACCACCGGTGCTGCCGACGGGGACGATCACTCCCAAAGCTCAGGTCTGATTTTTCACGGATCCCGGATCACTCTTCTTAGCCATGAGAACCTTGACCATCTTCTACGACCCGAGCTGCGGGCTGTGTTGTCAGTTCCGCGAGTGGCTGGAGCGCCAGGCGTTGTGGGTGGCGACGGAGTTCATCGGCTTCCAAACTCCCGAAGCGGCTGATCGCTTTCCTCAAATTCTGGAAGTCGGGGCCGCCAAGAACTGCGTGGTCCTGGCTGATGATGGACGCTGGTGGCAGGGTGCGGATGCGTGGATCGTTTGCCTCTGGGCGACGCGCGAATTCCGCCTCTGGTCGCACCGTCTGGCTGGTCCGGTTTTCAAGCCGGTGTTAGGCAGCGTGGTTCATCTCATATCGGGCAATCGATTGACGCTCTCGAAGCTGATGAGGCTCAAGTCGGACGCGGCTTTGGTCGAGGAGTTGAAGCGGCATCAGCCGGAGTGTGAAGGGGGAGGATGCGCCCTCCCGCACTTAGCCAAGGTTAAAAATACTTACAAGGCATGGAAATGAAAACAACCGTCGTCATCTTTGGGGCCAATGGATTTCTTGGCCGTTACCTTTGTCGCTATTTCACCCGACAGGGACGTGAAGTCGTGGCGGTCGGCCGTCGGAAAGATGGTTGGTCGGGCGATGGCATGTTCATCGAGTGGGATGGGAAGAGCATCGGACCGTGGGCGCTGGCGCTTGAAGGCGCGGGTCTGGTGATCAATTTGGCCGGACGGAGCGTCAACTGCCGCTACACGGAAGAGAACCGGAGGATGATCCTTGATTCGCGTGTCGAAGCGACTCGCGTCATCGGTGAGGCGATCGCGAAGTGTGCCGACCCCCCGGCCGTCTGGATGAATGCGAGCACGGCGACCTGGTATCGTCACGCGGAAGACCACGCGCAGAACGAGTGGGAGGGGGAACCGGGTGAAGGGTTTTCGGTCGAGGTAGCCCAGCGGTGGGAGCAGGCATTTTTTGCGGCGAAAGTGCCCGGCCGGACGAGGAAGGTGGCGCTCAGGATCGGCATGGTCCTGGCCAATGAGCCTGATACCGTCTTTGATGTGCTGGGCGGCATGGTTCGGCGCGGTCTGGGTGGAACCATGGGCAGGGGAAATCAGCGGATGAGCTGGATTCACATGGATGATTTTCTTGCCGCGGTGGACCGCCTGGAAGGGGACCTTCTTGCCGACGGGGTCTACAATCTGACCGCGCCCGAAGCACCGACGAACCGGAGTTTGATGCGCAGCTATCGCGAGATGGTCGGCATGCCGATCGGGCTTCCCGCGTTTGGCTGGATCCTGGAAGCGGGAGCCTGGGTGTTGGGAACCGAGACGGAGCTGGTGCTGAAGAGTCGTTGGTCGGAGCCGGCAAGGCTGCAAGCCGATGGTTTTAAATGGCGTTGGCCAACCTTGGTGCCGGCTCTTGTGGATCTGCAGTCGCGACCGGGATTGGATGGGTTTTTCCATGTTCCGGAGAGACGGGCGGCCGGGGCACGGGTGTGGACGGCTGGACGTGGTCTCCGAACTGCTTGAAGCGGAAACGGAGCCTAGGTGAAATGTCTGAAGGTTTACTTTGTCGTTCCTCTTCATTGGCGCTATCCTGAGCGCGCACTGAGATGAGTGGATTGGAACATAGACGCCGTAGGCCGGGTGCGGCGCAGATGCTGATTCTCCTCGCTTCGCTGGTCGTGGTCATCGCCGGACTGAAAGCAGCTCAGGGTTTTTTCGTGCCGATGCTGCTCGCCTTCTTTATCGCGACGGTAAGTTTTCCCATCACCAGCTGGCTGCGGACTCATCGAGTGCCGCGGGGGATCGCGGTGCTTCTGACGGTTCTCGTGGACTTCGCCTTCCTCGCCGGGGTGGTCCTCCTTGCGCTTTCGATTCTCGGTGATTTGCAGGCGAAATGGAATTCGGAGTATTCGACGCTTACGATCACCCGGCTTGAGCAGGCCGTCGACGGGATTGCGACTGCCGGTGAGAAGATGGATAGTTGGTGGGGAGAAGGGAAGAATGGCAGTGAAATGGAAGTGGTCATCCCGGAGGGTGAACAACCACCTGTCGCCTTGCCGGTGCCCGAGGGGGAGCGGCTGGAATTGGAAAAGCTCGAGACTGAGACACGTCTCACCAAAGCGGCTGAAGTGGTTTTGTCGCAGCTCAGGGAACTGAAGTTCACTCAGGTCTTAAACTTCGGCACCGATGTCGCGGGTAAAGTGATTTCATTCTTTGGAACCTCATTGGTGATCCTGATTCTGACCGTGTTCATGCTCACGGAGGCCCGAATGTTTGGACGGCGCTTCGATGCGGTGTGTGAGGCCCGTGGCCCGAATATCCAACGCCTGCTCAGCGCCTTGAAGGACACCCAGCGATATCTCGGCATCAAGACGATGATCAGCCTCGCGACAGGCGTGCTGGCCGGCACGTTGTGCTGGGCAGCGGGACTCGATTTCTACGTGCTCTGGGGAATCATCGCCTTTGCTTTAAACTACATCCCGGTCGTCGGATCGGTGATTGCCGGGCTGCCGCCCACGGTGCTTGCCCTCCTTGTCAGCGGGCCTACGGAGGCGGTCGCGGTGATGGGTGGATACGTGCTCATCAATACCTTCCTCGGAAATTTCATCGAGCCCATGCTGATGGGTCGCCGCTTCGGGCTTTCAACACTGGTCGTGCTCCTTTCGGTGCTTTTCTGGGGCTGGCTCTGGGGGCCGATCGGCATGCTGTTGGCGGTGCCGCTGACCATGATGGTCAAAGTGGTCCTCGATAACAGCGACGAGTTCCGCTGGATCGCGGTCGCCATCGGAAAAGAGACCCATCGTCCGAGCGAGGAGCAGAGGATTCTCAAAGAAGGCGCGGCCGAGAAGAAGGACGATGAAACCGCCTTGAGTGGCGAAACGGCAGAAGCGGCAGGTGGGTCCTGATTGAAAAACGTTTTCCGCTGGCATGCCGGGAAATCGTATCCATCTTGCCGCCGCCTCATGACTCGTTTCCAGAAGTTTGCCAGCGCCGCCCTCGTGTCGGTTCTTTTCTTGATTTTCGTCGGGGCGATCGTGCGGGTGACCGGTGCTGGGCTTGGCTGTCCTGATTGGCCAAAGTGCTGGGGCTGTCTCATCCCACCTTGGAACGTCGAGCAGGTGGATCTCAGCAAGGTTGATTTTGAGAAATTCGAAAAGAAGGCGGCACGGCTTGGTCGCGATCCATCGACGGTGACGCCGGAGCACATTCTGGAGAATTTCAACCCACGCCACGTCTGGACGGAGTTCATCAATCGCCTCTGCGCGCTGCCAGTGATGTTCTTTTCGCTTGGGACGATGGTGGCGGCATTCGGTCAGCCGCGTCGTCGACGAATCGTTTGGTGGACCTCGCTTGGATCCCTGCTTCTGGTCGGTGCGAATGCCGTGCTTGGAGCGATGGTGGTTTACAGCGGTTTGAAGCCTGGAGTGCTGACGCTGCACATGGCTCTGGCCATGCTGCTGATTGGCGTTCTCAGTTTTACGGCATGGCGCGGAACGAATCAGCCTTGGTCGCTTCGTCTCGATCCGAAGTCGGTCGGCATGGTGCGGGGCTCGGTGCTGGTTTTGTTGATTCTCATTGTCGTTGAGGGCATTATGGGAACCCAACTTCGGGAAATGACCGACGAAATGGCGAAATCCCATGACGGAGAACCCCGTGAACAGTGGATTGGCGAATTGGAAGAGACCGCGGTTTACTTCATCCACCGCAGTTTCTCCTGGGTCATCGTAGCGGTCTCACTCTTCGCTTGGTGGCGCACTGGCCTCGCGACGGGAGGACATGTCGGGAAGCCCGCCAAGGTCTTGCTGGCCCTGGTGGGTGTGCAAATGCTGCTCGGCCTGATCATGGCTCAAATCCAGGTATTTGCGGTGGTGCAGGTGCTCCACGTCGGCCTTGCAGGAATCATGCTGGCGGCCGTCGTCATCTGGCTTTGCGGCACCTGGAGGATCCGGGAGCCCCTCGGCGACTAAAGTGGAGCGTTGACGGATGGGGAAGTCGGTGGATAATCCCGCCGCCCGGCGGAGGTTCAAAGTCCATCGGGTTACAGAGTGGCCAATTCAGGCCATGACTTACCCACTACACGACCATGATCAATATCGCCATTAACGGATTCGGACGCATCGGACGCCTCGTCTTCCGCGCACTCGTCGAACAGGGCCACCTCGGAAAGACCTTCAATGTGGTTGCCGTGGGTGATCTCGTTCCCGCCGACAACCTCGCTTACCTCGTGAAGTATGACTCCACACAGGGTCGCTTCCAGGGTGAGGTTTCCTCGAAGAAGTCCTCGCCTGATCTTGCTGAAGACGACGTGATCGTTGTCAACGGCCACGAGATCAAGGTCGTGAGCGCTCGCTCACCCGAAGGCCTTCCCTGGAAGGAACTCGGTGTCGACATCGTGATCGAGTCCACCGGACTTTTCGTTGAGGACAAACTGGCCCAGGGACACATCACCGCTGGTGCCAAGAAGGTCATCATCTCCGCACCTGGTAAGGGCGATGGCGTGGCGACTTTCGTTCAAGGCGTCAACGACGAGCAATACGATCCCGCCAAGCATCACCTTATCTCGAACGCGAGCTGCACGACCAACTGCCTGGCTCCTCTTGTCCATGTCCTCCTCAAGGAAGGCATCGGCATCAAGGAAGGTCTGATGACCACCGTGCACTCCTACACCGCGACGCAGAAGACGGTGGATGGACCTTCGAAGAAGGACTGGAAGGGTGGCCGCAGCGCTGCGATCAACATCATTCCTTCGACCACCGGTGCCGCCAAGGCAGTGGGTCTCGTTTGCCCGGAAGTGGCAGGCAAGATCACCGGCATGGCTTTCCGCGTGCCGACTCCGACCGTGTCGGCTGTCGACCTTACGATCAAAACCGAGAAGGAAACCTCTCTCAAGGAGATCAACGCACTGCTCAAGAATGCTTCCGAGACTTACCTCAAGGACATCCTCGGTTACACCGAAGACGAGGTGGCTTCATCCGACTTCATCCACGATCCACTTTCTTCGATCTACGACGCAGGATCCTCGATCGAACTCAACAGCACCTTCTTCAAGTTGGTGGCTTGGTATGACAACGAATGGGGCTACTCCAACCGCGTCATCGATCTGCTCAACGACATCGTGAAGAAGGGCATCTGAGCCTTCGACGACGATTGAATTTTAAAACGTCCACTCCGCAAGGGGTGGACGTTTTTTGTGCGGAAAAAGAGGATGCAGTCGCGTCCGTGAAAGGGTCAACAGGCTTGCTCGAAACTCAATGAGCCGCCAGCCAGTTTGATCCGGTGCCGTGTTCGACGAGGATCGGGACGGAGTGGGGCAGGGGAAGAGCCGTTTCCATGAGGCCGATGATCTCGGGGATGAGAGTCGATTCCTCGTCGGGGTGGAGGTCGAAGACGAGTTCATCATGGACCTGAAGCAGCATCCGGCTTTGGTACTGCTTCTTTCGTAGCAACCCGTCAATCTTGATCATCGCCAGTTTGATCATGTCGGCCGCAGTCCCCTGAATGGGGGTGTTGATGGCGGCGCGCTCGGCGTTGCCACGGATTGTCTGGTTACCGGATGTTAGATCGGGGAAGTAGCGTCGACGTCCGCTCAGCGTCTGAACGTAGCCGCTTTCCCTGGCCTCGGTGATCGTCTGGTCCATGAACTCCTTGATCGCGGGATACTCCTTGAAATAGCTGTCGATCAGCTCGGCGGCCTCGCCGCGTGGGATGGCAAGACGTTGGCTCAAACCAAAAGCCGAGATGCCATAAATGATGCCGAAGTTGACCATCTTCGCGCCACTTCTTTGCTCACGGGTGACCTCGCTTTCCTTCACTCCCCAGACTCGGGCGGCCGTCGCGGTGTGGATGTCCCGTTGATCGCGGAAGGCATCGATCATCGACTCGTCATTGGCGAGCGAGGCCATCACGCGGAGCTCAATCTGCGAGTAGTCGCAACTGAGGAGCGTGAATCCATTTCTGGGAATGAAGGCCTTGCGGATTTCCTTTCCGGCAGTCGAGCGCACCGGGATGTTCTGGATGTTCGGATCAGTGGATGCGAGACGACCCGTGGCGGCGACCAATTGATGGAAGTGGGTATGGATCCGTCCTGTTTCTTCGGCAAGGTGGGTCGGCAGGGCGTCGACGTAGGTTGATTTGAGCTTGCTGGCCTCGCGGTATTCAAGAATGGCGTCGACGATGGGATGCTTGCCGGCCAGGGCGGCGAGGGTTTGTTCGTCGGTCTTGAACTGACCGGTTTTGGTCTTCTTGGGCTTCTCGATCAACTTGAGATCATTGAAGAGGACTTCTCCGAGCTGTTTTGGCGAATTGAGATTGAAGGGTCGACCCGCTTGTTCGGAGATCCTTGTTTCGAGCTCGTTGATCCGTGACACGAGCGTCTTGCTGATCTCCTGAAGCGCTTTGGTATCGAGGGCGATTCCTTCCATTTCCATCCGCACCAGGACGGGGAGCAGGGGAGATTCGAGCTCGGAAAAGATCGAATCCTGACCGGATTCTTTCAGCAGTGGGCGCAGCTTCCCGGCGAGTTGCCAGGTTACGTCCGCATCCTCGGCAGCGTACTCTGCGAGCGTTTCGAGGGGGATCGCGGCGATGTCGAGGTCCTTGCTGGCCTTCTTCTTGGCGGCATGGGCGAAGAGATCATCAGGGTCGCCAGCTTCTTCGGCCTGGGTGGCGATGTCGGCCAGTTTGATTGGTGAGTAACCGAGCATGCTTTCGGCCAGATAGTCCATGCTGTGACGCTGGTCGGGATGGACCAAGGTGTGGGCGAGCATGGTGTCGAAGAACGGTCCCTTGGCTTCGATGCCGTGGTGTTGCAGCACGCAGAGGTCGTATTTGAGGTTGTGCCCGATCTTCTCGGTGTGCCCCGAGAAGAGGGTCTCGAGTTGGGCTTTCAGGGAATCGCTGTAGGGTAGATAGAAAGCCTCGCCGTCCTTCCATGAAAAAGCGATGCCAAGGAGCCTGGCTTTGAAGCGATCAAGCCCGGTGGTCTCCGTGTCGAAACAGAAGTGCTTCTGATTGGTGAGCTGAGCGAAGAGCTCTGCTTGTTTTTCGGGAGTATCAGCGAGCTGATAGGAATGCTCGACTTCGGTGAGAGTCTTGAATGTCTCCTGCAGAGTGGGTTGGGAACTCTCGCCTGATTTGGTAGACGCATGGGCAGCGCTGCTGTCGTCTCCGAAGAGTCGTTTGCTCAGGCTTCTGAATTCGAATTCGGTGAACAGGTCTTTGACCGCGTCGTCTTCCCGCGAGGAGAGCACGAGAGCGTCCCAGGAGACCTCGATCGGAGCATCGACGATGATCGTTGCCAGATCTTTTGAGAGTCGCGCGAGCTCGGCGTTCTCTTCGACCTTTTCCTTCTGTTTGCCTTTGAGTTTGTCGGTGTTGGCGAGCACGCCTTCCAGTGAGCCGAATTGGCTGATGAGCTTTTGTGCCGTCTTGGGTCCGACACCGGGGATGCCTGGGATGTTGTCGACGGAATCACCCATCATGCCGAGGAGGTCGATGATTTGTTCGGGTTTCTCCACACCCCAGATGCCCGCGAGTTCGGCGGGCCCGATGATTTCGTGATCGTTGCCCTTTCGGCCGGGCTTCCACATGAAGGTTCTTGGGCTGATGAGTTGGGCGAAGTCCTTGTCCGGCGTGACCATGAAGGTTTCAAAGTCATCGGCTTCGGCCCGCTTTGCCAGAGTCCCTATCAGGTCGTCCGCTTCGTAGCCGTCGATTTCGAGGACAGGAATGTGAAACGCCTGGCAGAGTCGTTTCACATGGGGGATGGCGGCCGCCAACTCTTCGGGCATGTCTTCGCGCTGAGCCTTGTAGGCAGGAAATTTTTCGTGTCTCGAGGTTGGAGCGGAAGTATCGAAGGCAACGCCGATGTGGGACGGTTTCTCGTTCTCGAGAATGGTCAGCAGCGTGTTGGTAAAGCCGTAGAGCGCTGAGGTGTTGACCCCCTTGGAGTTCCGGATGGGATTGGTGATGAAGGCAAAATGGGCCCGGTAAACGAGCGCCATGCCATCGAGAAGGAACAGGCGGGGCATGGGCGAAGAAGACCAGAGGGGGCGGGGTTCCGTCCAGAGAAGAAGGCGCCCGGCGAAGCTGGCTGACAAAACTCTCGCAAAGAAACCCGAAGCTTCTTACGTAAAGGACTCACATGAAGCTCGGTCCCTCAGTCATTGGAATTATCATTGCCGGCGCTCTCGGCTACTTTCTTGAGCCCTCCATTCGTCCTGCCTTGCTACCGGTGAGCACGAATCGGGCAGATGAGGAGACAGAGAAAGTAGTGAAGGCTCCCCCGGAGGTGGCTCCCGTGGCAGTGCCCGAGGCTCCTCCAGTCGCAGCCGCACCTGCCTGGGTCTCCGAGTTGAAACCAGAGCAGCTTCCCGCGCTCGTGACTCTCAAGAGTGAAGCCTCGTTGCCAGTCGCAGGAGCGAGCGCACCGATGGTGGTGCCCTCGGGCGTTCAGGTGAAACCGCTGCGGGTCGAGGGTGATTCGTTGGTGATCAACTTCGGGGGAATCGCGGAGGGTAGCGTGCCGACGATGGCGACCGACCTTGTCGAGCTTCTCGGAAACGAGCCACCGCCCGAAGCGGTTGTCGCTGCAGTCGATCCGGCCCCTCCTGTGATGGAAGATCCGGTGGAGCCACCGGCGCCTGCTCCTGAAGCGGTGACCGAGCTCACGCCTGAGGAGATTGTTTCGGTGATGCAGGCCAGCGTGAAGGACGGTGAGATCAAGGAATTCACTTTTGATCAGGTCATCGAGTGGAATGCCTCGGATGAAAAGGAGTCCGGTGGAGAAACCTATCAGAGTGGATTGGCGTCTTACAAAGCGGAGACCATCTTCGGCGTGAAGAACATCCAGGCTCAGGCCTTGATCAAGGAAGGAAAGGTCGAGAAGTGGATCTGGCCGAAGAGCGGGATGGAGATCAAGTAAGCGCTACTCGGTGTAGCGTTGGCGCAGGTGTTGCAGGTGGGCGTCGGCCGAAGGTTCGCGGCCACTCGCATTCCGAATCAGCTCGGAAGGCTCGAGCGTGGCGCCCGGATCGTGGATTTCTTTCCGCAGCCACTTGAGCAGTGGTGAGTAGTCGGCACTTGAAACGCCTTTGCTGATCGAGTCGACCTGCATGGCGGCCTTGAAGAGTTGGGCGGCGTTGAGGTTTCCGATCGTATAGGTAGGGAAGTAGCCGAGTCCTCCCATCGCCCAATGGATATCCTGAAGGCAGCCGTGAGCATCGTCCGGAGGAGTCACACCAAAACTCTCGGTGAAGGCCTCGTTCCACGCCGTGGGGACATCGGCAACCTTGAGGTCACCGCGCATCAATTGGCGTTCGAGCTCGAATCGAAGAAGGATATGAAGGTCGTAGGTCGCTTCATCCGCCTCGACGCGAATGAATGAGAACTCCGCGCGGTGGATGAAGGCGAGGAAGCGATCCAGATCGGTCTTTCGAAGCTGCGGGAAGTGATCGGCGGCAATCGGGAACCACTCTTCCCAGAATCCACGAGAACGGCCGACGTGATTTTCCCAAAGACGCGACTGGGATTCGTGAATCCCGAGCGAAACGGAGTCTCCAGCAGGGGTGCCAAAGTCTGCGGAACGGAGACCTTGTTCGTAGAGTCCATGTCCCGCTTCGTGCATCACTCCCAGGAGTGAAGAAGTGAAGTCGCCTTCGTCGTAGCGAGTCGTCAGGCGGACATCACCGGGACCCAGCGTGGTGCAAAAGGGATGGGCGGTGGTATCGATTCGGCCCTTGTTGAAGTCGAAGCCGAAGGAACGTGCGACCTCTTCGTTGAACGCCATCTGCTGCTCGATCGGGTAGGGTCCATCCGGCAGGGCGACGGGATTCAGCGCCGTGCGCTCGACGGCTGCTGCCGCGATCAGGCGAAGGTCGGGTCCCAAAGCATCGAAGACTTGTGAGATACTGGCCGTGGTGGCGCCACGTTCGTAGGTTTCGATCAAGGCATCGTAGGCTTCGTCGGGGTAGCCCCAGAGTTCCGCCTTCTCACGGCTCAGGTCGAGGAGCGCCTGAAGATGGGGAGCGAAGAGTTTGAAGTCGGACTTCTTCCGTGCCTCCGACCAGGCGTGCTTGGCGTGGCTGGAGAGCTTGGAGTCCTTCTCGACGAGGGCGGCGGGCAGCTTCGTGGAGCGTTCGAAGCGACGTTTCATTTCCGTGAGATTTCCGAAGCTCCGTTGATCGCTTGGATCCACTTCATCGAGCGCCGCCTCAAGAGCATCGCGAAGCGCCGGCGAGGTCGACAGCTCGTGGCTGCGACCTGACAGCCAGGCGAGCTGGCGGGCGCGCCAGCCATGCGCTTCCTCAGGCAGGTAGGTTTCCTGATCCCAGCCAAGGACTGAGGCCGAGGACGAAACGAGGGCGGCCTCGGTGGCGAGTTCTGCGACTTTCTCGATAGCGGACATGTTAGAGTGGCTGTTGTTGGGAGAGGCAGTGGAGAGTGCCGCCTTCCTCGACGAGATCAAGAGCGTCGATGGCGACGACTTCCCGGTCAGGGAATAGCTCACGGAGAACGCCCTTGGCATGGTCGTCATTGCGGGCTTGTCGAAAGGTGGGAACGAGGACGGCTCCGTTGACGATCAGAAAATTGACGTAGGATGCGGGTAGCACCGGAAGGCGCCAGCCGGGAACTTCGCAGGCTTCAGGCATTGGCATTTCGACGAGTTCGAAGGGGCGGCCTGAGGATGTCCGGAACTCTGCGAGACGACTGAAGTTATCCTTTAGAACACGATGGTTTGGCGACGAGCTATCCGACTCCACGCCGGCGACGATCGTCGTATCATTCGTGAAGCGCGCGAGGTCGTCAATGTGGCCATCCGTATCATCGCCTTCGATTCCCTTTTCGAGCCAGAGAATCTCATTCACGCCAAGATAGTCGCGGAGATTTTCTTCGATCGCAGTGCGATTCAGATCGGGATTCCGGTTCTTGTTGAGGAGCACGGCTTCAGTGGTTAGAAGCTGACCGCTGCCATTGATTTCAATGGCACCCCCTTCGAGAATCATGGGAGCTTCGAAGCGGCGCAGGCCAAGGGACTCGGAGATCTGGGAGGGGATCGAATTGTCGGCGTCCCACGGCTCAAATTTTCCTCCCCAGGCATTGAAGCCCCAGTCGGTAAGCGCGATCTCTCCGGATGCCTCGTTCTTGACGAAGATCGGGCCGTGGTCGCGGCACCAGACGTCGTCGTGCGGGTGATCGAACAGTTCCAGATGCTCTGGAACCACCTTTGCGTGGTTGCAGAGTCGTCGGATCTCGTCGTGAGTGGATCTGGAAGCATTGATGCGAACCGTCTCGAAGCGGCTGATTGCTGCGGCGAAGGCGGCGAAGCGTTCGAGAATCACGGAGCGCTTCCCACCGCCCCAGTGGCGCGGATCGTCCGTGGGCCAAGACAACCAGACTGCTGACTGCGGGGCCCACTCTGGAGGCATGGAATAGCCGAGGGATGCCGGGGTCATGATCTCCAACGAGTCGTAAGCTCACCATAGGCATCAATCCGGCGATCGCGGAAGAAGGGCCAGATCCGACGAAAGTCCTCGACCGCCTGATACTCGAGATCGTGGTATAGGATCTCTTCTTGATCGGTGGAGGCCTTGGCGACGAGTTCGCCATAAGGATTGGCGATAAACGATCGCCCCCAGAATTCGCTCTCACCTTCCGTGCCGGTCCGATTAACCGCCGCAAGGTAGCAGCCGTTGGCGACGGCATGGCCTCGCTGAACCGTTTCCCAGGCGCAATGCTGGGCATCACCAAGCTCCGCTTTTTCCTCAGGGAGCCATCCGATGGCTGTCGGGTAGATCAGGACCTGAGCCCCGCCGAGGGCCATGAGGCGAGCCGCTTCGGGATACCACTGGTCCCAGCAAATCAGCACGCCGAGCTTGCCAAAGCGGGTTTCCCAGACTGGCCAGCCGCTGTCGCCTGGAGTGAAATAAAATTTCTCCTCGAAGCCCGGATCCTGAGGGATGTGAGCCTTTCGATAGAGTCCTAACAGCGCACCGTCAGCATCGTGAATGGCTGCGGTATTGTGATAGAGCCCCGGGCCGCGATGCTCGAAGAGGGAAGAGACGATGACCACCCCAAGTTCGGAGGCGAGGGCTCCAAGGCGATCCGTGATTGGGCCGGGTAGCGGATCGGCGAGGTCGAAGAGTGCCGGGTCTTCAATCGTGCAAAAGTAGGGAGTCAGGAAGAGTTCCTGAGTCACAACGATGTTGGCACCTTCCTCGGCGGCACACCGAATCAGCGATTCGTGATGATCGAAGGCTTCGGTCTTCGATGGAAACGCCTTGGACTGGAGCAGGGCAATGCGAGGCATGCCGGAAGCATGATCAAAGCGGGGCCTTCGTCCACTCCAGAAGCAATCCGCTTAGAGCCGCGACAGGGCCAAGGCGATTTCCAGACTCGTGCTGCTGGCGCTTGCAGGCAAGTCACTGCTGTAAGCGACTTCACCTTTGGCGTTGATTCCGGTGATGGTCTGAGCCTTGAAGTCCACGATCACGAGAGCACCCTTGATTTCCTCGAGTCCCTCGGTGGAAGAAACGGATGAGAATACGCCGTCTTCCAGGTCAGAAATCGCTTCGAGCTCATGCTGCAACTCGGTGGAAGCGCCGACGAGGATCACACGGGCCGAATTGGCGGCGGAGAAGCTGCCAGCACCACGGAAGGTTTCTCCTGGCGCCGAAGCATCTGGACGAAGCATAACGGCTGAAGCGATGGCGAGAACCATGACGGCGGCAGCCGCGCCACCAAAGGCCGGACTTGCCATCATCGAGCGCAGGGACTCGAAGAGCCCAGCAAGGGAACTCTGACGAGACGAACTCGGCAGGCTGGATGCTGTGCGGGTCAGATCCTCCAACAGCGCGGTTGGCAAAGCGGGTGCTTGCTCGGTGGCGTGCGTTTTCATGCTACCCATCAGAAGATCCCGAGTCGCATGTAAGTGATGTGGAAGGTCAAGATTCATTGTTATTGCTCCAATCGCAGAAAGTCAGGGTCTGTTTTCAATTTTCCAAATGTTCTCGAATTTTTTCGAGGGCGGCTTCCACTTGGGAGGCGAGAACCCGTCTTCGAGTGGATCCTGAGGCAGAGGCCTTGATGCCCGCACGGGCACAGAACTCATCGTCCTTGATCAGGTCCTGAATGGTGTGGCTCTGGGCGACGTAGAGCCGGAAAATGAGGTCCCATTCAGCACTCGAAAGGGCGTGCTGACACTCGGAATAGATGTTTTCGAAGGTGGTTCTCTCAGGATCAGCTGATGGATCTTCAAATTGGATCGGTGCCTCCGAGCTGTCCGTGAGAGCATCGAGGCTGTCGCCGTTGTTCGGCTGATTCTTTAGAGTGCCACGCCTGCGATACCAATCGACGGCGCGGAAGCCGACGATGCGGGCATGGAGAGGGATGAGTTCCTCGAACACCGTTGGGTCCATGATCGGAGCGCCACGCCCATCCTCCCGCTCACGAACGAGCTCGGTGAGGGTATCGATGAAGACGTCCTCGGCATCGGGCCCTTTGATACCCTTGCGGCTCAAGGTGGCGAAAGCCAGTGGACGAAGAAGATCAGGTAACCGGTTCCACTCGCGGTCATGGAAGCCTTTTTCCGGATCCTGCTTCTTCAGGCGATCCAGGTCGAGATTCTGCTCGTAGCGTCGATCTTCTGGGTCGTGATGGACTTGAGGGTCGGAGTTCGACCTCCTCAGGTTCGCGACAACACTGCGGGTGGCAGACGAAGCCTCTTCGAGCACCTTGGCCGTAAAATCGGCTTCGGACTCGGGGCCATCAAGACAATCAATCGCAAGGTTGCGAATCACCTGCTCGGCAATCTTTGAGGCCTCGTCTTCGGACACAAGCACTCCTTCCACCGGGCGTCGGGCGCGGTGCCAGCAGGCATTCCAGCACTTCTGCAAGTGCTGCTCGTTGAAAGTGGGGGACATGAGGTGGGACAACCTGATGGAATACTAAAAAGAACAGCTATGCAAGCTTCTAAGTTCTCTTTACTTTAATTTTTTCAAATTTATGGAGTATTCACGATCGGGAATAGAGCGATTTTTCCATGGAAGCGCTCGGTCACTGGCTGGATCCGAGGGCCAATTTTCTTGGGTGGCTTCGGGAACCGACGATCCCAATTATTGAAGAGCACCAAAAGCGAGAGCGATCCGCTCCGCAAAATCGGATCGATCCTCAGGGAGCTGATCGGCAAGAATTTCCCGGCTATCGGTGTCGTAGCCGACAATCGCACCTCCTTTGACATCGACGAGCAACTTGGCGGTTGAGATCGTCGCGGCGACCAATGGATCTGTGGTCTCGATCACTCGACTCATGTCGAAGAGTCCGGATTCCTCGAGCAGGCGTCGTGTTTCTGGCTCGGCGGTGATGAGGACGATCGTGGCTTCCGAAGCCGTGTGGATCACCTTGGATCCTCGAAAAGACCCCGTCTCTTGCGTGTTGGGTACTGTGCTGAGAAAGGAAGGGCTGAGAACGCTGAGCATCACCATGGCAGCTGCTGCGAGACCAAAGCCAGGGCTGACGACGAGGGAACGAAGCTTTTCAAATGGCGAAATTCCCGGACTTCTCATGATCGCCGCTGGCGTTTGCGTGATTGTAAGATCGCGAACGAGTTCCCCCGGAATCGGAGGAGCCAAATCCTGGGGATGCAAGTAGAGGCTACGTTTCAGTAGCTCGGCGGTTTTCTCGAGATGTTGGGGAAGCTCAATAGTCATGGTTTGTAAAACCCCAATCGTAGTCAGATGCCTCAGGTTTCCAAATTATCAGACTTTCCCTGATATTTGGATATCTGACAGCTTCCCGCAGGAACGCTTCCAGAGAGGTCCTCTGGTGAGCTCATTCTGTTTGAAGGTTGCTTGATAGTGAATTTTTTCAAATATTTTGGAAATAGCGATAGTCGACCACGATTGGAGTATTGATGAGCGACCCCACCTCCATGTTTGAATTTTCCCACGCAGACGCTTCGGGGGGAGTGCCTACTGGGTTTGAGAACTTGGACGAGTCGACACCATTTTTCGCTGGCGATCACCTGATGGGGGGATCGGAGTTTTCAGTGCCGCACGAAACCACACGAGCCGGGGGGCTCACTGGTGAAATGCCCATGATGAGCTCCACCGAAAGGCGTTCGCCACGCATCAGATCGACCGTTGCTCGTCGGGGGGCGAGCCGGTCGAGTGCTTTTCCATTCCCCGCGACTCCGAGGGCTGGCATCGCCGGGCGGAATCGATCAGGGAGATAGCTTTGTTTCGGGCTGTGCTAGTCCAAATGCCGAGGTCGGACGCTGGAATTCGGGGGGATTCGTCAGCGTCTGGCCTCGGCCTTTTTATGACTCTCTTCTCGCGGATCCACTGCTGATTCGTGCGACGACGAAAAGCAGAAAGGGAATCGCTGCGACAAGGAATCGCCATGGCGAATCCCAAAATGAGAATCGTTCGGGAAGGACAACAGCAGGAATACTTGGCCCAAGAGTGAGTGGGGTGTTCTGACTGATGACGAAGGGTGCGTAGCGAAGAACGGCCAACTCGAACTCCTCGTCGGAGGCGGCTGCGTCGAGGAAGTCGCCTTGGGTTTGCCACAAGGATTGCGCCGGGCGGTCGGAGGCGACGGCCCGGGCATAGAATTGCTCCATGAATGGAGGTGTGGAGACGTCTGAGACGGGCCACAGGGCGACGACGGTTTCGCGGGCTCCGGCGAGCGCGAAGGCACGGCGCAAACCGAGGATGCCCTCACCCGAAACCGGAGTGCCAGCACCTGACTCGCAGGATGAAAGGGTGACCAGGCGAGTTCCCTGGAGGGGGAGTTTGGCAATCTCCGATGGGAATAGTAAGTCATCGGTTACCGAGAGTTTTGGGCTATCGATGCTTCGCTCGGCTCCTCGGTAGAGCACCAAGCCTCCGGAATAGAGGAGCTCGGAACGTTCATCGAAGTCCACTGGCAGTCCTGCGGATGCGACCGGGTCCTCGAGAAAGAATGCATGGGAGCCAAGATGAAGGACTGCCGGATCAAACGGTAGCGTGTGAAGCGCGGACTCGGTTGCGTCCTGATCGCTCAGGAAGATCGAATCCTTGGGAGCGAATCTCCTGAGCTTGGAAGCCTCGTCCATCGTTCCCGGCATGGGTTGCAGATCGCTCAGAAGCCTGAGAAGGTCGTCGTCTGAATCAGAGCCACTAGATTTCGGGAAATGGGAAACGGTCAATACCGCCCATGCCTGCTCGCTGAGTGCACTGCTTGCTTGGGAATTGAGGAGGTCGCGACCACTGCTCACCGTAGCGACCTGAAGGTAGTTGCGGCTGAGGGCTTGATCTTCGGAATCGAGAAGTGCGGATAAAGGGAGAAAGTGAAGCATCCCGGCGGGTGAGTAGGCAATATGCTGGATGTCCTGCGGTAATCTTTCGGCGATCGGTTCCCAGTAGCCGCGATAGAGTGCGCGAAGAATGCCTCGCATCTTGAGCGGCGGAGGCGGACCCGCTTCACCCGACATCGTTGCTGACCGCCAATTGAGTCGACTGCGGAAGGCTTTCATCCAGCCCTGGAGGTCGACTCCGGGATCGAGGGGAATCCATTGGGGTGGGCCTTCCGGCAGGATCAGAACGGCACCGTATTGTTCGGTGGCGGGGGTGGAGATGCTGAAATAGCGGCAGGTATCGATGAAGGCACTGCCTTGGGCTAGGGATGCCTGGACGTCCTGCCAGACAATTCGTCCGGTATCCTGCCCCTCGCCGATGAGGGCGTCTAACAGCCGCGCCTTGCTGGCGAGCAGCACATCGGCGATCATCTCCGCATCGCCTGTGGCGCAAGGAAGTGAGAGTAGTTCAAAGCGTTCAAGGAAGTTGAGTCGCTCCTTCTCGCTGCCTTCCCGGATCAGCTGATCCAAAAGCTCAAGCCCGACCCCGGTCGCCTTTTCAATGTAGCCGAGCGCATCGGGTGAGTCCATGAGCAGGGCGTTGCGTGCGAGATTGCGTTCGGTTTCGGCAACGCGAAGATGAATTGGAGGAAGGTGCTCGGCCTGCAGTGCGGCAGCCCGTTCGAGATGCTCCTTTGCCGCGCCAAAATCACCCGCTTCCTGTTCGGCCACGCCAAGATTGTTCAGCGGGAGCATCAGGCTCGGATGATTTTCCTCGAGATTGGTATCGAGCAGATCGAGGGCTTCCGAAAATGCTTTGCGTGCACCAGCAAAGTCACCAAGCGAGAGATAGAGCTCACCCTGGTTATTGATGTAGGGAACCGCGCGCAAGGGATCGGTTGCGAAGATTTGCTTGGCGGCTTCGGCGACCGCTTCGATACCTATCTTTGCGTCGTCGGCCCTGCCAAGTCGCAGTTGGGCGAGGGCAAGCTGGCTTTCCAAGGTAAGACGTAGTTCGGCGTTGTCGAAGGGAAGAGCCAGTGCCTCGCGGAAGGAATCGATGGCCTTCGAGTGGCTTCCAAGTGTGTGGTAGAGTCGGCCCTTGTGATCCAAAAGCTGAGCGAGGACGTCCGGAGCTTCCGTCCCTGCGGCGGCAATCGCCTGATCAAGCAGGGTGCCGACCTCGGTGTAGCGTCCGGAATACAGGAGGTTGAGTGCGAGATGGTCGAGGGTCGCCACTAGATCGAGGTCGACAGGGTTTCCGGTCGTCGATCTTCTCGCTTCGAGTACCTGCCGGAGCAGGGTTTCGCTTTCATCGAGTTTTCCCAAATCCTGAAGAGTCAGCGCTTTGGCTTCGAGTGCGTCGGGCAATTGCTCGGGGGCGTGGGTCGCGAGCAAGTCGCAGGCTCGGGTGAGGTGCTCAAGCGCCGCGTCTGGCTTTCCCATTTGCCGCTCGACGATGCCGAGAGTCTGGAGGGTGAGGGCGAGATTCTCTCCGGTTTCGGCAGTCGGTGCCTGGTCGTGAGCGCTCTGCCAATCGCTTGCAAGGCTCTCAAGCTCCTTCTCAGCAGCCCCCAGATCGCTGAAATCGAGCCCGCACGCAGGAAACATCGCACCAAAAATCAGGGCGAAGCCGAGCGGGAGAAACAGGCGCGGCAGAGAAAACATGCGGAGGTTGATTGGTGGGCTGTCTAAATTATGAACTTTTTCAGGTATTTTGGAAATCGGGAATTTCAATCGCGATTGGGATAATGATGACGGGCCTCTCCACCATATCTGAAACCACCGAATTGATCGCTCCGGGGGGAGTGATTGCCAAGGTGGCCCAAGGATCGGAGAGCTTGTTCATGTTTCATTCCAGCGAATGCCCGATGGGGGAATCGGAGATGAGTCGCCAGCCAGAACACGCCAGAGCCGGGGGGCTCAAGCGTTATTCTGGTCGGATTCTCTCCGTCGGACGGTGTCCGCTGACAATCGGTAAGACCGTTGCCCACCGGGGGGTGGGCCGGTCTGTCCCGATTCCTTTCTTTGACTCTCGTAGGAATTCGAACGGAGGCGTGGAGTCGGGGGGCTCCTGTCGGCTCGGTCCGATTTCTATGAACTAAGGGCACTCAGTCAGTGCCAGGTCGGAATCTGCATTATCCGGGGGGAAGCCGCAGATTCCGACCTGATCCCTTGGTTTTCTAGAGTCGTTTTCAGGACCCTTCGTCCGTTCATTTACCCATCTCGATCCCTCTCTTGGAGCTTCGGTTGATGTTCGATTCTTTGCCTGATTTTCAGGGATGAGATGCTGTTGGTTTTGAATGATTTTCGATCGTCGAATTGGTCATCAAACCTACGCGATCTCGTACGAGGGAGATCTTCCAATCACTTAAGATTGCCGTATTTTCAAGGAAGCCATCAGCCACGGCTATCCACCCTGTCCCACATTATGAAAGCTGTCCCACTTGCCTTTCGCGGAGTCCTTCTCGGGCTCGTCACTTCGTCCCTGCACGCCCAGGGGCCAATTCTGTCAACGCCCGGTACTGCCACCTGGGCGACCGAAAATCTTGCCAGTGGTGGCACCCGCACGATCTTCACAATTACGGGGAACACCGTACTTGATTGGAATCAATTGAATCTTGGAAATGGTAGCGAACTGGTCTTTGACTTCGTCAGTGGTGAGAGCGTCGTCAACAATCTAACAGGGAGTCGTCCGCATCGGATTGATGGAACGGTATCATCAAATGGACTTGTGGGCTTCTTCTCCCCCAATGCCCATTTGCAGGTGAATGGAAACATCACCGCGAAAGGGGTGACGATTGCCACCCTCGATGTGAACCCGGCTGACTTCGCCGGTGGAAACTACGCCCTGTCCGGTGGATTCGGAAAGCGACTCTTGGTCGGTGGCGAGGTTACGGCCACTGAAGGCGATGTCGTCTTGGCAGGGCGCTCGGTGACGATCGGTACCGATGCCAGAATCACAGCGACGGGCAGCGCTCTGTTCGCCGGTGGTGATGATGCAACGGTCGTGTCTGGCGGCGAACGTCAGCTTAACGTTGTCGGAACGATCGGAGTCTTCAATCACAGCGGGACGACGATGGCCTCGCGGGTTGAAGTGGCTGCCGGTGAATCGATCGTGAACAATGGTCGTCTGGATGCTGGCACCTCAAAGATCTACCTCGAGGTCGGTCAGGACGGAAGCATTTCCAACGAGCTTAATGGAGTCATCGTGGGCGACGCGGCTTTTGAAGGTGCGTTTCTCGACGAAGGACTGATCATTGCACCCTACGAAGGCGACATTCTGCCAGTGGTCAATGATTCACGGCTGAAAGTGCCGACGCTAAAACGTCCAGACGGGTCCAAGGTAACGACTTCCAAGAAGCTGACTTACAGTGCGCCCATGAGTGCATCGAGTGACGCGGGTCGTTCGGCAAAGCGGAGAAGTCAGCAAGTGGCCAAGGTTGATTCGTCCAAGTCGTTGCTGAACCGCTCATCCTTCTTCGGGATGCGAGGAAGCAAAACAATTGCTTCGCGATGAGGAGGCCTAGGCGCTCGAGGCGATCAAGGAGCTGGAGTGATTTCCAGCTTGAGATAGCAGCAGCTTTCGTCGCCGACGCGCGTGTAAGTGACAGGAATCCTGCCATTGGAAACCGCACCGTAGGACAACTCACCGCTGGTCGAGGTGCTCCAGCTCTTGAGGCACGGAGACTCCATGACTCTCCAAGTGATGCCGTCGTTCAATTCGAAGGGATTCCCAGCATTGAAAAGGTCGCTATCGATCGTAAAGCTGATGGAAACCGTGGTCATTCCACCAGGCAGGGAGCTGCCTGCGACCGTGGGCTTGGCAGGGGTCTCATTAAGATCAAGCGGGTCGCTGCCGGCAAACCTCTCGAGGACGTCATGAACTCCATCTCCATCCGAATCGATGGGTGGCAGTTGCACGAGGTTCACGGCAACCCCGGCATGGGTTGAAGCTTTCAGGCTGGCTTCCAGCTCAGCGGGAGAGTAATTGGGATGCATCGACAAGGTGGCGAGTGCAGCACCTGTTGCCAAAGCGGCTGCCGGGCTGGTTCCGGTGCTTGCGTCATAGAAGCCGCTCTGCGGGGCTGAGACTCTGACGGTCCTTACTGAATCACCCGGCGCGTAAAAGTCGACGGCTGCGCCGAAGTTCGAGTTCGAGAGCTTGCCGTTCGACTGGCTGCTGGCACCGACGCAAATAACTCCATCCATCGTGCCGTAAGCTGCCGGCACATAATTGGCGGCTGGCTTGTTGAAATTGCCTGCTGCAACGATGACTGTGATTCCCTCCGAGACGGCGAAGTCGACGGCATCTTGGAGGACGGGGCTAGCGCCAGCGAAGGCGGAACCTGCTGCGATGCAGATGATGGCCGGCTTCTCGGAGTTGAAAAGCTGGTGGAATACCGCTCTTTCGACCGCCTCGGCCAAAAGCCCCGAGGAGCTGTTGCTTCCTTCGCCGTCCGGGTAGATATCGTAGTTGATCACTTCGATCGGAGTGCCCAAGGCGCTCCCGGTCTCGGGTCCGGCGATGATTCCCAGCATTCGTGTGCCGTGGAGGGTTCCGCGGGGCGTACCTGCGTTGAGCGGGGTGCCGACCAACTCAGTCTGAATCGTCAGGTTCGGGTTCGCATTGAACCATCCGCTGGAGTTGTCGACCGAATTATCAATCAGGTAGAGCCGGACAGGATTGCTGGTCTCTGGATAGAGGTAAGCTTCCGTTAACGCCGGATTGTCGCCGTCGTTCAGGCGAGCGAGCGCCCAGCCGGGGTTCGGGGTCGATCCGTTGGGAATGATCGGCACGTCGAGGCCGGACCACTCCAGTAGGGACTTATTCACAGGCGCTTCAAAGGACCACACCGAGTCATCCGCGACCTGCGCGTTTGAGAGGGATAATCCCGAGAAAACTGTCGCCAGAATGCACGAAATGGATGTAAAAGGGAGTCGGATCACAGGGAGGTGTTCGGACGGTTCGTGATTGATATAACTCCCTCTAACGGCTCAG
Source organism: Haloferula sp. (assembly GCF_049672945.1). Taxonomy (NCBI): domain Bacteria; kingdom Pseudomonadati; phylum Verrucomicrobiota; class Verrucomicrobiia; order Verrucomicrobiales; family Verrucomicrobiaceae; genus Haloferula; species Haloferula sp. The sequence continues at coordinate 24,158 of NZ_JBATWY010000033.1, forward strand.
TCGAGAAAATACTAACATCCTTGAATGACAGAGAAATTCCTAAAAACCTTACAATCTTAAGGGGTTTAGGGTCTTGAATTTTTAAAATAAAGACATCCTGACTATCTGTTTTTACAAGAAAATGATATAACTTGGTTTTTGGCTTGGGTTGTAGAGAGGGGCGATTTACAAGCTCACAGCAAGGATTTGGAGATTCTGGAGAAGCTCCGAACGTTGACCTCGGCATTCAAATGGCCCTTCAAACCCCTCGCATCTTCCTGGCTTGGCTGGCTTCATGGTTCATGATTCCGGCGCTTTATGGGCAAATCCTGCCGGACCTGGCACCACAAGTTCCTGAGCCGGAACCGATAGAAAGTTTGCCACCGGTGGTGGCTGAAGCCGGAAATTTGGCAGGAAGGGGTGTCATTTTGACGGAAAATCTTCAAGGAATCGTGCTGGAGTCCTGGTCGGAATCGGGGCTTGCGGAGATTGCGGATTGGTTTTCGGCGAGTGAGGACCTGTTGGTTCCCTCTCCGAAGACGCTTTCGCGCAAACTGGCCGACTATCTGGACAAGCCTCTGACCGAGGGCGACCTCGTTGGACTGGCCGACGTCATTTTGATTCACTACGACCTAGAGGGGTATCCGGTGGTCGGGCTGGAAGTGCCCGACCAGGATTTCCGGGACGGGAAGCTCCATCTGCTGGTTGAGATTGGCCGGATTGGGCGAGCGGGGGTTTCCCGGCCCAAATATGGCAATCCGGAAGTCTTGCGGGAAGGGCTCTGGCTGAGGGGTGGGCAGTTGCTGCGCCGCCGGGATCTCGATGAGCAGCTCTACTGGTATGGCCGTTCGATCTTCCGCAATCCGCGCTTGTTCGTCGCTCCGGGTGAAGAGCCGGCAACCGCCGACGTTCTGATCGCCATGGAGGAAACGAAGCCGTGGCGGGTCACCGTCGGTTACGAGAATAGTGGGCCGGAATTGGTGGGGGAGAATCGCTTTATCTTAGGAGCCTTGGGAATTACCAAGAACGAGCATATTCTGGCGTGGCAGTCGGTCGTGGGGGCTCCGGTCTCATCGATGCAGGCCCACGCCTTTCATTGGGAAATTCCGTTCCACCATCTCCACCAGAGCCTGATTCTGGATGCGGGATACGCGGAGGTCTCGAGTCTTGCGCTTTCGCGGGTAGCGCCGGGACGATTCAACGTCGTCCAGAACGATGGTTA
>NZ_JBATWY010000034.1:0-31222 GCF_049672945.1 Haloferula sp.
GCCCCGACTACAGGCCAAACGCGCTCGATTCGTTCACGACCAACGCGAGCCTTGTCGCGCCGGAGTTCCAGATCCTGGACAGCGTCCTGGCCAACAAACTGCCGAACTTCTTCTACAGTATCCTGCCCAACAAGAAGCTGCCGGCCGACGGCAGATGGGACTCAGACACCCAGGTCAAATGGGAATATGATGAGCTCAAGGCGAAGCTGGTTCCCCCATCCGGCCCCCTCTCGGAAGTCCACACTCAGGAGCTGATCACCCATCTGAACCTCCTGCTCACCCACAACACGATGAGCACCGAGAACCTGGCCGTCATCGCGGCCGCTCTCGACGAACTGAAGAACGAACCGCAGGTGACCCGTGACGATCTCGTCGTCGCAGCCGTCTACCTCTTCTCGGTCTCACCCTCCAGCGCAATTCAGAAATAGCGAGAGCCCAAGCAATGAAATCCAAACCATCAGAAATCTCCCGCCGCTCCTTTCTCGGGCATGCAAGCTGCGCCGGAATCTCCGCAACACCGCTGATCTCCACCCTGCTCAACCTGAAGCTGGCGAACATCGCGGCGGCACAAGGAGCGGAGGCGGGCGACTACAAGGCATTGGTCTGCATATTCCTCGCAGGGGGGAACGATTCCTTCAACACGCTCATCCCAAGGAATCCTACCCGCTATGCCGATTACACCGCATCGCGCTCAGATCTGGCGCTTTCCTGGGACCCGGCCGCAAATGAGATCATCAATCTTTATCGGGACGGCATCCAGCAATGGTGGGGGGTGCACTCCGCGATGCCGGAAGTCGCTGATCTGTTCGATTCGGAGCGCCTCTCGTTTCTTGCGAACGTCGGAACGCTCACCAAGGCCGGAACCGATATCGACGATTTTTCAGGAAAGGTGAACCTCCCCCGTGGCCTGTTCTCGCACTCTGACCAGCAGCAGCAGTGGCAGACCTCCGTGTCTGACAATGCCAGCCGCTATGGATGGAGCGGCAGGATTGCCGACCTCCTGAGAGACGATCCCGGCCAGAATGCCAACTATTCGATGAACATTTCCCTCGGCGGGAACAACATCTGGCAGAACGGTGCGAATACCACGCAGTATCAGATCACCAGCAGTGGCAGCATCGGCAGATCGGACATCCTCACACAGACCGGCAAGTTCGCGATGCTGGGTGGCGCGGTCAACAGCCAGCTCGACCAAAACTATGTGAATCTCTTCGAAAAGTCGTTCGCCTCCATCAGCAAGGAAGCCATCGACGTCCACGAAGACTTCAAGAGCGCCGTGGGACAGAGGACGTTCACGACGCCCTTCCCGGTCCTGGACGCAAGCCGGGTCGGGGAAAACGGCGAGACCTTCGGAGCGGTTTCCTCGGCATGCAAGCAATTGGAGGAAATCGCCCGGACCATCGCCGCACACAACGAACTCGGCATGCGGAGGCAGACTTTTTTCGTCAAGCTCGGCGGCTATGACACCCACAGCAACGTCCTCCCGCGACACGCCGAGCTTATGAACCAGCTCAGCCGCTGTCTCGGCTACTTCGATTCCCTGATGACGGAACTCGGCATGCAGGACAATGTCACCACCTTTACCTCCTCGGACTTCGGGCGTTCCCTGGGCTCGAACTCGGGTGGCTCAGACCACGGATGGGGCGGCAACCAGATCATCACGGGCGGAGCGGTCAACGGCGGCATCATCCACGGCAACTTCCCCAACCTTTCCCTCGGTGCCGGGAACCCCCTCGACACCGGGCGGGGAAGACTGATTCCCACGACTTCGGTAGATCAGTATTTCCAGACCCTGGCTCACTGGTTCGGTGTGAGCCCATCCGACATGCCTTCCGTCCTGCCTAACATCGGCGAGTTCTACAGCGGCAGCGATGCGGCCCTGCCGTTCATGAAAGCAATCTGATCCCAATGTCAAAGCGTCTCTGCCTGCTTCTGGCGCTCTGCCTGATGGCCGCGATCGTGGCTATGATCGGGTTCGGCAACCGTGACTCCAAACCACCACCGGATTCCGCAACCTCTCCACCTGAAGCACCCGTATCGAAGACGGCCTCTGCGGAAGCGTCGGCAGCGGTGCCGGTGGATGATCCCGTTCAGGATACTTTCTATCCTTCTCCTGCCCGGCGGACTACCAGCCCGGACCTCGGCCCGAGGGATCTCGCAGCCGAGTCGCGCGCCTATACGGAAGTCGCGGTGAAGGCCTTCGAGGAGGACTTCGCCGCCCCAATGTCCGGTTTCCTCGGGTCGGAACCGACCAATCAGGAAGACGACCTGTTTCAGATCTTCACCATGCTGAAATACTTCGCCGAGACCCACGGAAAAGTCATGCCCATCGGCAATAACCTGGATATCACCCAGCAGTTGACCACATCCGGCAACGGCCAAGCCCGACCGCTGGCGAAAAACCATCCATCGATCAACGGTGACGGCGAGTTGGTCGACAGGTGGGGCACCCCCTACTTTTTTCATGCGATCTCCTCGCAGGAGATGGAGATCCGCTCCGCTGGCGCCGACATGCGCATGTACACCGGGGACGATTTGCTCTATCCCGCCAATCGCAGCTTCGAGGTCGATTGACAACAAACATCATCCCATGAAACGAAACATGACGACTCGAATCCTTGCCTGGCAGATGAGCCTGGCGTGGACCGGTGGTGTCGCGATGGCAGACGAAGCCTTGCCATGCAGAGAAGTCTTCGCAAAACGCATCATCCTACTGCCAAACGGAGCGGGCCGGCTCCGGTGCTGATTTACACCCACGGCGGAGGCTGGGCAGCGGGCGACAAGCAAAGCGCGGCACGGGGGGCTTTGCCTCCCTGTTCAAAAGGCTCACATCTGAGGGATTCGCAGTTGCCGCAGTCGACTGCCGGCTCTTCGAGCAAGGTGGCACGGTCTTCGTGCCGCAATGTATCGAAGATTGCAAGGACGCTGACCGTTATCTGGCGAAGTACGCGGATGAACTGGGCCTTGCGGCGGATCGATTTCTCGCCATGGGGGACTCGGCCGGCGGACACCTCGCCCTGCTAGTGGCCCTGATGCCTCCCGGCGAACTACCGGGCGACCCAGCGCTGCAGGCACAGCCTTATACAATGAAGGCGGGGTGCTCTTGGCATGGCTTTACCAGCGTGCAGTGGGAAGAGCTCTATGAGAAACCTGGCGATCACCAGAACGCCCCTGCCGGAACCGTGGCGAGAGTCGTGAAGCCCGGAGTGAACGACGATATGCGCACTGCTCTTGGAACAGATGAGCCCGTCGACATGGTTAAAGGAAGACTCCCCACCGCTTCTCCTCCTCAATGGTGACGAGGACAGGGCCGTTAGTGTACGCCATGCGAATTTCTTCCGCAGGCCTGGCGGACAAGAAGGGCGCCAGGGTGGCCGTGGAGATCGTCACAGGCGGCGCTCATAACTGGCACAAGAACCCCACAGGACCCACCAGCCCCACTACCGAAGAAATCGTGGAGCAAACGTTGTAGTTCCTTCTCCGGCACCGCTAGAATCCATGCGAAGCACGAATCCCTGCCGCAAATCCAACGAAATGAGTGGAGTCTTGGTCCAATTCGATCAGGATGCTCCGATGCTGGAAGACAACCCGCACCATGCGATCACTTTTCAGACCAAAACCAACTCATCCGAAGAACCATGAACCCGATATCCCTCTCTCCTCTTGCCCTAGTCGGTCTCACTGCCATCGCCCTCGCGCAGGAGCCCGAACCTTCTCAGGAGCGGCCACCGCTCAAGCCACTCCCCTATGAACTGGTCGAGAAATTCGACACCAACAAGGATGGGGCCGTAGGTCGAACCGAGCGTGCCGCTCAGAATGAGGCCATCATCACCGCGATGCAGGAACGAAGGAAATTTCTGATCCGGAAATACGACCTCAACCAAAACGGCGAGATCGACAAGGACGAAGCAATGGCGATTTTCGTGGCGACCTGGGACAAGGATGGTGACGGCGCCCTGAGCCAGCCAGAGAAGAAGGCTTCGAAGGAGGCCAGGGACAGGCAAAAGGCAGTTCTCGCCACCGAGAACTGAACCGGCCTCCGGAAGTCACGCCGCGAGGGCACGGGGAAATCCGAAGCCCACCACGCAAAGAGCCGGCAACCCGATACAGGCTGCCAGCTCCATGAGTCCGGAGAAAACCCATTAACTCCGGAACAAGGTTTATGGATAGGGATTCCCGCTTCCAGCCGGCACGAGGACGTAGAATCGAGCATCGGCAGCCACATTGTCCTCCACGACGGCAGGCGAACTCGATATATCGGAGGCGACGAGCGACCATGAGGTGGCCAGCAAGGTGTCGGAGGCGTAGGCATCCACATTCCCGGCGGAGGTGAAGGCGAGGGTCACCATCTTGGTGCCCGGATTCGTTCCCGGCCCGGTGGTAATGCTGTCGATCACAATATCCCCTGAGCCAATACCGATGATGGTGCCGCCGTCCGGAGTTTCAAAGATGACACCGAGAGGCAGGGTAGCTCCGCTCAAGTTCAAGGTGCCGTCACCCTTAAGCACGATGGTGCTGCCGTCGAATCCACTCAGGTCCGCAGACACGGCTACCGAGTCCGGGGCGTCCACCGTGAAGACGAGATCCGAGTCGACATCCCAGGTCACGTTGTCGACAATGGTCTTGATCTCGACATCCGAGAGTCCAGCCGGATCGAATCCAAAGCCGGCACCTGCGGCGACGCTGGTGGTCAATCCGTTATCGGGGCTGGCCGCTGCCTGGCCCAAGACCAGGCAGCCTTCATTCACCTGTGTGGTGCCGGTGTAGCTGTTGGTGCCATTCAGGATCAGTGCGCCGGTTGACGACTTCACGAGGTCTCCACTGCCGGAGACGTCCCCGTTAAGCGTCTGGTTAGCACTGCTCTTGTATTCGAAGACGCCGTCGTTGTTGATGTTACTGCCGTTGCTCCCAAAGGTAAGCCTCCCGGCTCCAGCGATTTCGAGAGCTCCGGAAGAGATCGTGACGGCGTTGGAGTCCAGCAGGTTGTTGGATGTATTCGTAAGAGAAATTGTGCCAGCGCCCTCCTTGATGATCGAGCCACGATCATGATTCGCCGAGACCTCAAGATCCACATCGTCATCGCCAACAGCAACGACGTATTTAATCGTCCTGATGTTCTGCATGTTATAGCCGGATCCGCTGACTGTGTTGGTCGAACCGCCGGTGGTCGCGATCGTGCTGGTGGTCTGGAAAATATTGTTTCCACTCAGGTTGATGGTCCCTCCGCCGCCGGAGTCGAAGGTAAACGTCCTAGCTTGGAACACCGTAGATTGTCCGGAAGCAACAATCTCAAGCGTGGATCCGCTATTGATTTCAAAATTCCCTGCTCCCCAAGTCTTGAGGCCTGTGTCGTTCAGCAGAGTGAGAGTCCCTCCATCAACCTTGGTGAGACCAGTGTACAACGAATCAAACTCGACCGTTAGTTTTCCGGATCCGAATTTGGTCAGGCCGCCGGTGTTGGAATCGGCAAGTAGACTGGCCAGCGTTACATCCTGACCGTTGGTATCAAAGCTCATGGTGCCACCGCTGTCCTGGATGCGCGGACTGTAGTCGGTTGCCGCGCTGTTGGCGGTGTACTGGAGCGTGCCGCCGCCAAACGAAATGGCTCCGCCATTGCCCAGCGCGCCTGAGCTGGCGGCCACATCGGCTGCATCCGCCTGAAGGATGCCACTCCCGTTGATTTCGGTGGTTCCCGTGTAGGTGTTCGCACTGGCGAGCGCGAGAATGCCCCCGCCTTCCATGGTGAGCCCGGTCAAACCACTGATATCGGAACCCGAGAAGGTATAGTCGTTGGAGGAGTCCACCAGGACACTGCCGGGGGAAACGGTGCTGGCGATATTGACAGGGCCGGCTCCCGCAGTGGGAAAAACGACACCGTCACCATCGTCGTAGGTCTCGCCACTCCAGCTGGTCGAATCCGGGTTGGTCCAGTCCGAGTCGGTACTTGCATCCCAAACAATTGGTGGCAGCGGAATGCTCACGATCACCACCCTTGCGAAACCAGCAACAGCGTCCTGCTCGAAGTAATAGTTGATACCTTCCGTTCCCGCAAATCCTGTCAGGGTAACGTTCCCCGGATCAATACCTGTCGTGAAATCATTATAGGTCAACAAATCAACCACACCTGGTCCTCCCGTGTAGGATGATCCGTCGACGGTCAGACTGAGGAGACCCAGGTCAGCCGATCCTGATCCGGTGATTGGGGTGACACCGGCTGCACCCACTGTGAATTCGACCTCCCACTCCGACGAGCCGACGTCAAGATTGTCGAGAGTCACGGTCGCAGTATCACCCGTGATCGACAATACTCCCCCACCAGACCCTGCCCCCAATACCGAACCGCCCAGAGCTTCCAATGTTGCGTTATTGCTGACATTAATATTTCCATTCAGCGTCACCGTGTCGGATGTGCCACCCAAGCCCGTCACCTCCATCGCGCCGCCTGTCAGGTTCACTTCTGCTGCCGTATTGTTCGTACTGAAGAGTTTGATCTCTCCTGTAGCTCCGGCGTCTGCGTCATTGAGAGTAAAAGTGCCCGCAGTTACATTTATTGATCCACCTGCGGCACTTGTGTTGCTGGGGCCATTCGCCGTACGCTCAATGGCACCCGATGTCCCGTTTGAAGCGGCTGAGTTGACAGTGAGAGAGCTTGAGGCGTCATCTACATTGACGACAGCATTCGCCTGAATCTTCATGGAAGTGGTTGAGAATGTGCCTCCACTTACATTGAAAGTAGTTGTGTTGTTTCGCTGACCTACATCGATGCGTCCACTCGATGTCAATGTGCCTCCGGTACTAATGTTCAGCGTAGTGCTAATTCCGACACCCGTTCCCATGAGCACGTCTATGACTTCGCGGCTGTCAGAAACAATGAGTGTTGCGCCGTTAACACTGAAAAAGGCTCTATCCGCGAATCCGGGCACGCTATCAGCATTCCAGTTGTCCCCGTCTTCCCACAGGGCCGGGTCAACCCCATCACCATTGTAGATAACATTGGCCGCATGCAACGAAGCCACCGGTAACAGCGCGGTCAGCAGCAAGGAGCCAATAGTTTTTTGCAAATTTGGATTTTTTTTCATTTCAGGGTTTGGTTCAACCGTTGCTTCCCCGGACTACTGGGGAAAAGAGATTTTCATGAGGTCGCTTCTTTAGCGGGTCGGAGCCGGACTTTCAGGAGTCTCCTCGCATGCTCTGGCTACTCCAGTGTTCACATGGGATTTCTGAGGAATCAAACGAAGTCAATTTGTGGCGCTTATCGCCTTGCGTAGCACAAGCTACCCCAGCGACTTTGGATTAGGATATCCTCATTTTGTAGGAGGTTCCGGAATCATTCGGATACCCGGGATCCAGAGGAAAACCTCCGATACCCCTGAGCAGTGCGGTTTTGAATGGCAAACCAAAAGGCTTCTGCCGACTTCCGGCTGGCGGATGGGAGCGTCCCGGGAGGGATCCGACCAATTCTGCGCCAGTCAAACCGGGTGGCTCGCTCTCTCTTGAAGCAGGATCCACCAAATTCCTCAGTAGGCTGCCCGCCAGTCCGTCAGACAATCCGCAAACCCCTCCGCCTTACCTGCATCCTCAAAAATGAGGATAGGCAAGGGGTATCCACAACCTGCACCCTAAAGGCCGGAGTAGCACCGGGAGATCCCGGTCGCCCTGCCATTTCTCAAGAATCATGAAACTGACGATGAACCGACAATCCCCGAAGCGCTGCATATTGATACTGGCCGCTCTGGGCTTATACTCTCCCATGCTCGCGCAGGAGATGGACGAAATGTGGGGCGAATCCGTCGTCAAACTGCGTGCCGCGGATGCAGAACGCGGCCAGCTCTTTGAAGAAGGAAACTATGCGATGTTCATTCACTGGGGACTCTATTCCCAACTGGCCAACAAGGTCGAAGGGGAGACCTACTATGGTATTGGTGAATGGATCATGAACCCTCGAATGGCCGGAATCCCCATTCCCGAGTACAAGGCGCTAGCCAAAACCTTCAATCCCTCCAAGTTCGACGCCAAGGCAATCGCGCAGCTCGCCAAGGATGCCGGCATGAAATACATCGTCATCACCAGCAAGCACCACGATGGCTTCGCGATGTACGACTCGAAGTCGAATGACTTCAACGTGGTCAAAGCCACACCATACAAGCACGACCCGATGAAGGACCTCGCCAAGGCGTGCAAGGAAGTGGGTATCGGCTTCGGCTTCTACTATTCGCACAACCAGGACTGGACCTTCCCGGGCGGCAACGGTGGACCAAAAAGGGACGCAGGGGGCAATCCCGCCAACTTCGACGACTACTTTGCTGAAAAGTGTCTGCCGCAGGTGAAGGAGATTACCAGCGAATACGGACCGATTGAAATTGTCTGGTTCGACACGCCAGGCAACATGCCCAAGAATTACGTCGAGGAACTTGTGGCCGTAGTGCGCAAAAACCAGCCCAATGCCATGATCTGCGGTCGCGCCGGCCACGGCCTTGGAGACTATCAGTCGCTCGGCGATATGGAGGTCCCGGCTGCCAATGAGGAAGGTCTATGGGAAACCGTCGACACCACAAACGATTCCTGGGCCTATGCCTGGTACGACCAGAACTGGAAGGCTCCCAAGCTCATTCTCGAACGCCTGATCGCCACGGTGGCGCGGGGCGGCACCTACATGCTCAACATCGGACCGCGCGGCGACGGGTCGGTTCCTGAGAACGCCGCGGCTACGCTGCGCATGGCGGGCGACTGGATTCACCGCTACCCCCAGGTCGTCTATGGTACCGACGCCTCGCCGTGGGAGCACGCCCTGCCATGGGGTGACGTCACGGTGAAAAACAACACGCTGTTCCTCTCCGTATCCAAGTGGCCTGCCTCCGGCGAACTCTACTTACCTGGGCTCAAAACCGACATCAAGTCCGCTAGGCTACTGATGGGCACCGATTCTGAAACACTCGATTACCGGGTGGAGAACGGCTGGACCTGTTTCACCGTTCCGGCCGCAGCGCCCGATAAACTCATCTCCGTGATCCAGGTGGACCTCGAGGGCAAGCCCGAGGCGGATCCCTGCTTCGGAGTCGACCCGGATACCACCACCGAGATCCTTTCGGAGTTCGCCGTCGTCAAGGGAGCGAGCAAGAAGTCTAGGAAGTGGATGGAGAAGTTCGGTGAGTGGAAACACTGTACCCAGATCTCCGATTGGGAGACCGACGGTGCCGCCACTTGGGAAGTGAACATCCTCAAGCCGGGCAACTATCAGGTCGACCTCACCTACGCAGGCGAACCGCGTCTGGTTTGGAGGGTCGGCATCCAAGGTGGTGAGACCATTCAGAACCAACAGAACGCCTCGCACAACTACCAGAAATTCCAAATCGGTTGGCTGAATTTCCCCAAGCCCGGAAAATACAAGGTGAACGCCAGCTGCATCGAAGGAGATCCCAAGACGGCCAGCTTGAAGTCCATCACGTTCACCGCCATCCCGACCAGCCCATCACCAGAGGACAAGGTCAGCTCGAACTGAACAAGCCCACCCAATGTCGATGGCCCTCACCATGCATCTCCTACGGGCCAGCCGCCGCCAAAATATCTTCAGCCCATCGATTCAAGCCCACCAAACCTGCCGAGCCCTCCAATGGATTGACGCCAATCACCACAGCACTGAAGCTTAGGCACGCGAAGGCCTTTCCCAACCCCGGGCATCCCGTAGATCCCGCAAGCTTCAGAATAATGAACCCAGTCCGGAAACTCGCGGCATTCATCCTCCTGGTGGCTACGATGCCGGTGATTGCAGCCTCGGAGGATCCCGAGGACGGGATTCAGACGCGCTCGTTGCCGGGCTTGAAACAGCGGCTGGCTGCCGTGGACAGCGAACTCGACCAACTTGCCTCGCTCAGCCTGCTAAGTGGTGTCGGCCCGGTAGGCTACCGCTCTGATACCCACGAATCTCCCACTGAAAAGGAATCGATTCAGATCGAACTCGGAAACGAGGAAACCATTGACCAGATCGTCCTAATCCCGAGCCTCTGGCGCGACACCAAGACGGGATTCCGAGCCGATGGCTTCCCGGTCGAGTTTCGAATCCTTGTCGGCACCCGCGGGCACCCCTCTGGAAAGGTTCTGGCTACATTTGATTCCTCCGACAACCTGTTGCCGCGGATTGCCCCACTTGTGGTCCCATGCACGGGAACGATCGCATCCTGGGTGCGGGTGGAGACGATTATGATGTCACCCCGTGCTTGGGACGGACTATACACCCTCCAGCTTTCCGAGATCCTCGTTTTCAGCGGCGAAGAGAATATCGCACTTAGGCAACCAGTAGACGTCTCCTCAACTAAAGCTACCAGTGGGCCGGGTTGGAACAAAAAATTCCTAGTGGATGGTTTTGTGCCCTACCTGATGGACGCCGCAAGCGGCGAGCAGAGCGTCGCATTTGTGAGCCAAATCGGAATTGGGAACACACCGTTCCTCACGATGGACCTCGGTGAGGTCGAGCAACTGGATCGCATTCATTATCATGCCATCGATCTTAGCGACACCGTCCCTCAGGCAATCCCCGATGACTTCGGTGTGCCTGGAAAGATCTTGCTGGAAGGAGCTAATCAATCGGATTTTTCGGATGCAAAACCAATGGTCCAGATTCGCTTGGATTCGATTTATGATAAGGGAGCGATCATCATGCGGCGCTTCCCCGCAATCGCCTGCCGCTATGTTAGGCTGACCGCCTCCGATCCTTACATCTTTAGGCATCCGCGAATCACGGGCACCCAGTTCGGTGCCGCGGAGATTGAGTTCTTTGCCGATGGCCGGAATGTAGCATACGGTAGAACATTTGAGGCAGATTTTCCAGCGGGCGGTCCTCCTCGATTGTTTGCGGCGTTGACAGATGGTCGTAATCTCTATGGTGAAATCCTAGCTACAAGAAATTGGCTGAACCAACTCGCCAAACGTCACGATTTGGAAGTGGAGCGTCCCATGATCATTGCTGAATTAGATCGTCGCTATTCCCGCCAAAGAGCCAATTTGGATAAATTGGGCTGGCTGGTAGCCTTTCTCGCCGTCGGAATCGTTTTCACCATTCTCATCGATCGAATCATTCGCATGCGTCAAATCGCCCGAATTCGGGTACGCCTCGCAGCTGACCTCCATGACGAACTGGGAGCCAATCTTCACACCATTGGTCTGTTAGGCGACCTCATTTCAGGTGCGCGCGATTCGCCGGAAGAAATTGATACACTCTCCAGGCGAATCCGCTCGGAAACTGATCGATCCAGCATCGCAGTAAGGCACTGCAGCAACATGTTGGCGGCCAAGGAACTCTACCAAGACATCCTTGCGGAAATGCAGAGGGCATCCAACCGGATCATGGCGAGACTCGAACACGAGATTTTAATCGAAGGGGAGGAGCACATCAAAGCACTCGCTCCGAGAACCCGCGCCGATCTGTTTCTATTTTATAAGGAATGCCTGATCAACATTAGTCGTCACTCTGGAGCATCCAAGTATACCACCGAACTCAAGGCCACCGCCAAGGAAATTCATTTAAAGATCAGTGACAACGGCCGCGGATTAGATACATCGGAGAAAAAGAAAGTGCCTTCCTCTCTCAAGCGCAGGTCGAAATTGCTGGGAGCTACCGTCAAGGTCGGCAGCCCTCCGGAAGGCGGAACTCACATCGAACTGAATCTTCGTACCCGCATATGGGGGATCAAAAGAAAATAATAATCCGATGAATCGAAAAATCCGCATCATGATGGTCGAAGACCACCCGGAATACCGGGACATCGTCGAATTCGCCCTGAACAAGGAGCCCGACATGGAAATCGTCGGCCAGTTCGGAACCTCCGAGCGGGCCCTGCGCAGCATGCGGGGTTGTGAGGATCGAAAGGAACCGGACGTCATTCTGCTCGATCTGCATCTGCCCGGGATGAACGGTTTGGAGGCAATCCCTTGTTTCAGCACCGAGTTCCCAGAAGCCAGGATCATCATCCTCACCCAGTCAGATCGGGAAGACGACCTGCTTCAGGCGATCATGCTCGGTGCCAACGGCTACCTTCTGAAATCATCAACGGTGAAACAACTCACAGAAGGCATTCGTACTGTCATGGACGGAGGGGCATCACTGGATTCCAAACTCGCGAAGTTCGTCCTGACCACGCTGAAGAACAAGATGCCGCCGAGTGAAATCGATCAACTGCTCACGAAGCGGGAATTGGAAGTCCTGTCATTGCTTGCCGAAGGTTGCGTGAAAAAGGAAATCGCCGACAAGCTTGGAATTAGCCTCACCACGGTCGTCTCACATGTCACACACATCTACAGCAAGCTCCACGCGCCGAACGCTCCCGCCGCCATCGCCAAAGCCTTTCAGTTGGGTATCCTGCCGCTCGATGGGATGAATTGATCACCGCACGGTAACAGAGTGGAAAACAATCCAAATATCCGAGCGAGCCGGACATGTCCTGCCAGGACAACGGAGAAGTCCCCGCCATGGTCGCCGGCGTCGAAATCCCCGCACAACATCAACCCCTTCGATGAAAGGACAATCTTCGTTCCTCTCGAATCGAAAGCTGTCCCAGCAATGAAAATCCTACTGCTCTCCCTCGCCTTTCTCGTCCCCTCACTCCGCGCCGCGGAAAACTTTATCGTCATCCTCGCCGACGACCTCGGCTACGGCGACCTTGGTTGCTACGGATCGGGAACCATCAAAACCCCGAATCTCGACCGCCTCGCCACAGAGGGCCGGAAATTCACCGACTGCCTGGTCCCGAGTTCCCTCTGCTCCCCTTCCCGGGCCGGGCTTCTCACCGCTTGTTACCCGAAGCGCGTCGGTCTCCAGAAGGGAGTCCTCTTTCCGCTCTCCAAGATCGGCCTGAATCCGGCGGAATTTACCATCGCTGATTATTTCAAGTCCCTCGACTACGCCACCGCCTGCATCGGGAAATGGCATCTAGGTCACCTCCCGGAGGTCCTGCCAAGAGCCAACGGCTTCGACTACTACTACGGCATCCCCTACTCGAACGACATGAACCACCCGGATAACTCAAACCGGGTGGATCGGATTGCTGACGAAAGCTGGCTCCATCAAGACGAGTGGGTAAAAAAATGGAATACCCCCCTGATCAAAAACGAGGAGATCATCGAGCTCCCGGTCAACCAACGCACCATCACCCGCCGCTACACCGACAAGGCCATCGACTTTGTTAGAGAGAACAAAGCTAAACCCTTCTTCCTCTACCTGCCTCACTCCATGCCTCACGTCCCTCTCTTCGTTCCAGAGGACGCCACTGACCCCGACCCGAAGAACGCCTACAAGGCCGTCGTCGAGCACCTGGACAAGGAAATCGGCCGCCTCGTCGATGAGATCCGTTCTCTCGGCCTCTCCGAAAGAACATGGATCATCTTCACTAGTGACAACGGCCCCGCCATCCACCTCGGCCACCATGGCGGCCTCGCCCTGCCACTGCGTGGCGGCAAGGGCGCGAGCTTCGAGGGCGGACAGCGTGTCCCCCTCATCGTCTGGGCACCCGGCCGCGTGCCCGCTGGAACCTCCACAAACAACCTGATTACCACCATCGACCTGCTTCCCTCCCTCGCCTCACTCAGCGGAGAAGCCCTGCCCGATGAAAATCTCATCGATGGCATGGACCTTTCCCACCTTCTGACCGCAGAGGACGGCCCCTCGCGCACCGAATTCCTCTACTATGGACCGCAAGGCGATTTGGAGGGCATCCGCAAGGGCGATTGGAAACTCCGCAAAACCACACGCGACGGCCTCATGCTTTTCAACTTGGCCGAAGACATCCGCGAAAGGAAAAATCTCGCCAAAACTCATCCTGAAATGATCGCCGACCTCACTGCACGAATGAAAGAACTCGATGCGGAGGTCACCGCCGGCGCACGCCCCGTCTGGACCAAGGGCGGCTGAGAATTGCCATGAAACCTATCCTCATCACCCTGCTGGGCATTCTCGCATCCCTTCCCGTCATTGCCGGCAAGCCGAATTTCATCATTATCTTCACCGATGACCAAGGCTACAACGACCTCGGCTGCTTCGGCTCCGAGAAAATCAAGACGCCGAACATCGACCGCCTTGCCACCGAAGGAAGGAAGTTCACCAGCTTCATGGTCCCGAGCTCTGTCTGCTCTCCCTCACGCGCCGCCCTGCTCACCGGCTGCTACCCGAAGCGCGTCGGCCTCCACAAGCACGTCATCTTCCCTGCCAATGACTACGGTCTGAACCCCAAGGAATTCACCATTCCCCGGCTTTTCAAATCCCTCGGCTATGTCACGGCCTGCATCGGGAAATGGCACCTCGGCCACCGCCCGGCCGTACTGCCCACAGCGCATGGCTTCGACAGCTACTTCGGCATCCCCTACTCGAACAACATGAACCACCCGGATCACTCCTTCAGCGACAATCCCTTCGCCGACAAGATCTGGACGGACCCGGCGAAATGGACGAAGAAATTCAACGTCCCCCTAATGGAGGGAACCGAAATCATCGAACTCCCCGTTGACCAACGCACCATCACGAGCCGCTATACGGACCGCGCCATCAGCTTCATCACGGAAAACAAGGATAAGCCCTTCTTCCTATATCTAGCCCACACCATGCCCCACGTCCCCCTCTTCGTGCCGGACGAGGCAAGGAATCCAGACGTGAAAAACGCCTACACCTGCGTCATCGAGCATCTGGACACCGAGATCGGCCGCATGATGAAAACTGTCCGCGAGCTCGGCCTCGCTGATGACACCTTCGTCATCGTCACCAGCGACAACGGCCCCGCCCCTAACTCACGGAACTTCGGTGGAAGCGCCTTCCCCCTCCGTGGGGCCAAGGCGAGCCCTTTCGAGGGCGGCCAGCGTGTCCCTTGCATCATCTGGGCGCCCGGCCGCATCCCCGCCGGCACCGAGACGGGTGAACTTGTATCCTCCATGGATCTGCTTCCCTCCGTCGCGGCCATCCTCGGCACCGAGCTGCCGGCCGACCGGATAATCGACGGCATCGACCTTTCGTCCACCATCACCGGCACCCCCAAGAAAGGCCGCACCGAATTCATCTATTACTCCGCACACGGTGTCCTCCAGGGCTTTCGTCAGGGCGATTGGAAGTTGCTCACTAAAGGAGTCCGCGGCGTTAAAGAGACCAGTCTCTTCAACCTCGCCAACGATGTGGAAGAAATGAAGAATCTCGCCTCAAAAGAACCCGAAAAGGTCAACCAGCTCAACGCCCGCATGCGGGAGCTCGATACCGAGATCACCACCAACGCAAGACCCGTCTGGCAGGAGAAATAGTCCGCACGCGCACTCTTACTGCGGGTCTCGTTTTACCGGGACGGATTGAGGGAGTCCGGAAACCCAGGATGGTCCGGCGCCTTCTTGGTGAGCCAGCGCAGGCCAAAACCTGCTGTATATCCTACGAAATGAGGATATTCGAATCCTCCCCTTGGGTTAACCTCGAGCAGATTCCCGGTCGAGCTATCAACTCCTTGAACCTCAAAAACCAACCGCAGTGAAATCCATTCATCTATAAGCCTCTGAATGAAAACAAACAACACCATCAAAGGACTGATCATTGGTGCGTGCATCGGAGCGAGCTTTGCCATAGCCGCCGAAATCAAGCCGGAAACCGATTCCGAATTTGGGCAGCGGATGCAATGGTTCAACGACGCCCAGTTCGGCCTGTTCATCCACTATGGAGTCTACAGCGTCCTCGGCGGCGAGTGGCAGGGCAAGGCGACCCGCGCCTACGCCGAATGGATTCAAGCCAATTCGAAAATCCCGAGCGACAAGTATTACCCGCTGGCCGCCCAATTCAATCCGGAGAAACTTGACGCCGATGAATGGGTCAAGACCGCCAAAGAAGCAGGGATGACCTATATGGTGATCACCACCAAACACCATGAAGGCTTCTGCCTGTGGGACAGCGACTACACCGAATACGATCTCGGTGAGGCGACAAGCTTCGACCGCGATATCCTGGCGGAGCTCAAGGCGGCATGCGACAAATACGGGATCAAGTTCGGCACCTACTACTCGATCATCGATTGGCACCACCCCTCGCAGCGCGCTAGGATTGCCAGTTCCCGTCCCGGGATCAACGACAAGGAAGCGTATGTCGATTACATGAAGAAGCAACTGAAGGAACTGATCGATAACTATCAGCCTGCGGTCATGTGGTTCGATGGGGATTGGGTGCCTTGGTGGACCCTTGAGGACGGTGCGGATCTCTACAACTATCTCCGGGAGCTGGATCCAAAGCTGGTGATCAACAACCGGGTCTCGAAGCGCCACGAGTTCAAAAAGGATTTCGGAACACCGGAGCAGAACACGCCGGGCGGAGCGCTGGACCACTATTGGGAGGCTTGTTGGACGATCAACAAGACATGGGGCTACAAAAAGGCTGACAAGACCTGGAAAAGCAAGGAGGACTTGATCGAGAAGCTGATCGATATCAATACAAAGGGTGGCAATTTATTGCTGAACGTGGGCCCCATGCCCGATGGTACCTGGCAGCAAGAGGCCACCGACCGGCTCAAGGCGATGGGAAACTGGATCAGCGGTCACGAAGAGTCCGTTTACGATAGTGAATTCGTGGAAATCCCCACCCCGGCATGGGGTCGGGTCTCCCGGAAGAAGGGTTCAACCGCCCAACAAGGTGAACTGTTCGCATTTATCTTCGATCGGCCGGAAAGTGGCAAACTTGCCTTCGAGGCGATCACTCCGGGAACCATGTCGGTGAAGTCCTACCAAGGGGATCCGCTCCCGGCACGAAATCTTGAAAAAGGTGTCGAAATCGATCTCAGCTCGCTTCCTCAGAGCGAAGGTCCGTTGGTGGTCCGGATTCAGTATCGCGATGGCTTGAAGATTCACCGTGTGACTCCAAAGAAAAACGCACCCAAACCCAAGAAAGAGAAGCTCTCGATCGACGGGCGGTAGCGGAAGAACGGTCGCTCTGCCAGAACGAGCACCGATTGACCCCGGCAACCCGGATGCCTGCCAGAGTCACCATTTTACCATCCCGGACAACCCACCGCGACCTCTCAAAAGCCCCTCATGAATGCTCTAAACACGCTCATATCAGGAGTGCTATCGATTTCAAGCGCTGCCGCTGGAATCACCACCTTTGAGGCCGAAAGCGGAACTTCCGGGGCAAACTATGCCGAGACTACCGACCCGCTTGCTTTGGGGGCCACCTATCTCAAGCCCCTGGCAGCGCAAACAGGTGGCTCTCCTAATAGCGTGGAGAGTATAGCCACTTACCAACTCGACCTTCCGCAAGGTACCTACGATCTCTATGCTCGAATCCAAGTCGGCCCTGACGGTGGACAGGATGACAGCCTGTTTGTCGGCAATGGATTCGGCTCAAAGAACATCAATACGGATAGCGATTGGGTCGAAGTGAACAACCTCGACCAATCCAAGAATACCTACCTGAGTCCCGAGGGCAGCCAGATCGTGAATGGAGTATGGACTTGGATAAGACTCTCGAATCAGGTGACCGTCGCCGAGTCCGTTCCACAATTCACTTCTAGCGGCGGAGCGATGACTTTTCAGATCGCACAGAGAGAGGACGGTCTTCTCATCGACTCGCTATCCTTCGTGTCCACCGGCCAAACGCCTGGATCCCCACAGCTATCGAATGGCGGTGGCCCCAGGGAGGTCGTCAAGTGGGGCAGGAAATGGAAGGAGTGGGTTTTGCCATGGGTCGACCAGTCCGGCAACGGCAGAATGAGGCAAGGGTGCAAGGAGGCCGGCTTGCTCATACCATCCGGCGTTTCCGGCGATTTGCCGGTGCGGGGAATCCATCTGCTCACGCAGTCTCTCCATCCGAATTTCGAGGTCCAGATGGACGTCGCCACCAAGACCCTGAAGAGAAATGCCGACGGCAGCCTCAATCTTAGGGTCACAGACGGGAACATGTGCAAGTTGATGCATGACAACGGCTTTGCCATTCTCAGCTGCGGCGACTCAGATGGTGGGGATCCGCTTTTCTGGAGCTGGGCGCCGTCGGATGCCCTGAGACAGGCGCTTGCCGCAGAGACCGGACATCCCGAACTCGTTGATGCGGGTGCGATTCTCAACGGTTTGTCACGGGGCGGGCGGGCCGCAGCCGGCTACGCCGCCAGCGGCAGTAACAGGGACAAGGTGCTCGCGGTGATATTGGACGTTTCCACCACTTACACCTTCGGGAGCAGTATGTTCGCCCCCTTGGCCATTCCTGGCGTTCCCATGCTCTACTACGCTTCCTGGGCCGATCTGTATGAGGGCACCGACCGGAGGAGCACACACTACAGCTCAACAACCACCTGCTACAGTGCCGCATACGGGAACGGGAGTCTGCCAGTGGATCCCTGGCACCCGTCCTCAGCTCTGATCGACCCGCTGCTGCTCGCGCACGAGTCGCCCGATAACAAATACTACCAAAACAAATGGCTACAAGGAGTCATCAACCTGCGCGCTCCGGCGTCCAATACCGCAAATAACTTCCAATTGCCTGCCACGGAGGGTGAATCATCGGGTTTCGGAGTGAAGTGTGATCTACCGAGCACAAACGGACGAACCTACTACGACAACATCGTCATCAAGAAATGGACCGAATTCAGCGCTTCCGAAAAGCTGAATCTGAACTTCTGGCTGCCTGACGCACCGACCGTCCATGAGTTCATTGAACGATCCAGCACGTCCGGGCCAACCGGCAACCCCTCGGAGATCAGCATCACGACATCTACAAGCATTCCCACCAAGGATCAGTCCACGCCGAGCATGCCGACCGATCTTAAAATTTCGAATCTAGGCAATGGAACGCATCGCTTGAACTGGACGCCAAGCACGGACAATGAAGCGATCCTGTTCTACCGGATCTATCTCGATGGCACCATCATTACGGGCGTGCCAGCGTCCGCAAGCTCCTACACCTTCACCGAGTTGACAAACCGGCAGAGCTACAATGTTCGTATTCAGGCAGTCGATAGCAGCGGTAACGCATCAACGTTGAGTGATCTCCTCAGCTATTCGGTTCGCAATCCCTCGCCCGGTGTGAATATGAACGCCGATGATACCGTGACCATCGGATTTCCTGCGGTTCCAAACAAACGCTATTTCATTCAATATTCAAACACCCTGGCCGGAAAGTGGGAGACTGTCAGCCCCGGCATTGTGGCAACGTCAAACTCAGCCCAATGGACCGATTCGGGCCCCCCGGAAACCGAGAGCGAACCGCTTTCGATTTCCAGACGCTTCTATCGCGTGGTGAAAACCGTGGAGTCACAGTAAGAAGGAAGCAACATGCAATCATCCGCGCTGCACCAACATCCCTTTCCCGATGAGCTCGCCCATCCAGAATTTCGTCTACGGACCAGCGCCTCGGTCAGGTTTAGCAACCTCTTCTCACTACTTTTAAGATAATGCTTTGAATTCGAACGATATTCACCTCCCCCTGCGTAAGGGAGTAACAACACGGTCCTCCTTACCCATAATAAGCCCCTCCTCACCGACCTATGAAATACACCTTGCCTCTGATCCTTTTTGTACTCGCTCCCCTCGTTTCCCTGGCAGAAAAGCCCAACATTGTCCTCGTCATCACCGATGACCAAGGCTACGGCGACCTCGCCCACAACGGCAACCCCCACGTCAAGACTCCGGCCATCGACAAACTGCACTCCGAGTCCGTTGCCCTGGACGACTACCACGTCGCACCAACCTGCTCACCGACCCGCTGTGGCCTGCTCACAGGACACTGGACGAACCGCACAGGAGTCTGGCACACCGTGAACGGTCGCTCCATGCTCCGCGAGAACGAGATCACCATCGCGACTCTCCTCAAGAACAACGGTTACACGACCGGCCTGTTCGGCAAGTGGCACCTTGGTGACAACTATCCCTATCGTCCGGAGGATCGCGGTTTCGACGAGGTTTTTCGCCACGGAGGCGGTGGAGTGGGACAAACTCCCGACCTGTGGAACAACAACTACTTTGGCGGCAGCTATTTCCACAATGGGAAGATCGTCGATGCAGAGGGTTTCTGCACGGACGTCTTCTTTGACCAGGGCATCGACTTCATCCGCAAGAGCGCCGAGGCAAAGAAGCCGTTTTTCGCATATATCTCAACAAACGCCCCGCACGGCCCCCTCCACTGCCCGCCGAAGTATATGGAGATGTACAAGGGCATGGACAAGAAATACCAGGCGTTCTATGGGATGATCACCAATATCGACGACAACGTCGCCCGCACCCGAAAGGTGCTCGAAGAGCTCGGAATCGCCGACAACACGATCTTCATCTTCACCACCGACAACGGAACCGCCTACGGTCAGGGGATCTACAACGCGGGCATGAAAGGCAGCAAGGGCAGCGCCTATGAAGGCGGCCACCGCGTCCCCTTCATCATCCGCTGGCCGGCCGGCGGCCTCCATTCAAAGAAGTCGGTCAAAACTCTCACCGGGTTTGTGGATGTCGTTCCCACCCTTCTCGATCTTTGCGGCGCAGACAAGATCCCCGCCGCCCTGAAGTTTGACGGCGTTTCCATCCGGAAGCTTCTCTATGAGGCTGATTCCGCGGAGTGGCCAGACCGCTTTCTCATCACCGACTCTCAGCGCGTCCGTGATCCGATCAAATGGAAGGACTCCTCTGTCATGTCCGAGCGCTGGCGCCTCATCAACGGCAAGGAGCTCTACGAGATCGATGATGACCCCGGACAAAAGAACAACGTCGCGACGCAACATCCTGAGCAGGTCGAAACGATGAGGAAGTTCTACGAAAGCTGGTGGACCGAACTGGAACCCACCTTCTCGCAGACCACTGAGATCTACCTTGGAGACGACAAGGCCCCAAAGGTGACGCTCACCGGCCACGACTGGATCCAGGAGCAACTGCCACCATGGAATCAAGGAATGATCCGCGTCGGGAACGATGGCAACAAGGGCAAGAAACACGAAGGATATTGGGCCGTTAAGGTGGTCAAGTCGGGCAGCTACAAATTGGAACTCCGCCGATGGCCCTCAGAAGCCGATGCACCGATTACCGCGAGTCTTCCCGCCAAGCCGAATGTCCCTGGCGCGAGCAAAGCCTTCAGCAACAATAAGGGCAAAGCCTTCCCCTTCACTAAGGCAACTCTCCGGATCGATGGCAAAGATGTCGCGACAAAGGATATCGACAAGGACGCAACCCACGTGACTTTCACCGTTGATCTGACCGAAGGTTCCCACCAACTCGCGCCGGTCTTCAAGACCGCCAACGGCAACGAAACCGGTGCCTACTACCTCATCGTCTCGTCTGCGCCTTGAACATCTGAGACTCCAACGCATCAGGGCCAAACATCCCAAGCGAACTCGATAGACCTGAAGTTCACCGACTACCTTCAAATGCGCATTCTTCGTGGCATCATCCTCACCATCATATGGGCTCAGCACCTCCACGCCAAGCCGATGAATATTGTTTGGATCGTGATCGAGGACGCGTCTCCAGACATCGGGTGCTACGGGGAAACCGCCATTAAAACGCCAAATATGGATCAGATGGCGGAGGATGGCATCCGTTTCACCCATGCTTTTGTCACCAGCCCCGTGTGCTCACCAAGCCGGTCAGCAATGATCAGTGGGATGTATCCGGTGACACTTGGAGCGCACAATCACAGCAGCCAGAACACCGGAGGAAAGGGAAAAGGAGGGCCTGCCTATCACAAGAGTTACCGCGTGCCGGTGAAACTCGTTCCGGAGCTCTTCCGCGATGCCGGATATTTTGTAACGAACAACGGCAAGACGGACTATAACTTCATCCCACCGAGAGGCCTCTACGACGGATCCAGTTGGAAGAAAGCGAAGAACGATCAGCCGATCTTTGCACAGTTTCAGCTTCGCGGTGGAAAGAATCGGGAAGCCCCGGGGCATTGTGATCCAGCCGCTGTGCAACTCCCGCCCTACTATCCAGAACATCCGGTAATCCGTCAGGATTGGGCGAAGTATTTGGACTCGTGGGTTCAGACGGATAAAGAGGTTGGTCAAATCCTAGCGGCACTGGAAGCCGCCGGACGACTGGATTCAACTGCGGTCTTTCTGTGGACGGATCACGGAGTAAGCCACCTGCGAGGCAAGCAGTTCCTCTATGAGGAGGGCATTCGCATTCCTTTGATCATCAGCCTCCCGGACAAGCAAAAAGCAGGTAGTCTGCGAAATGACATCATTGAACACATTGACATCGCGGCGACTTCACTTGCCCTCGCAGGTATCGAAATTCCAGATTATGTTCGTGGCCGCGATTTTCTGGCGGCAGACCATGTGCCGCGCGATCACTTGTTTGCAGCTCGCGATCGCTGTGACGAAACGGTGGACATCATCCGCGCTGTTCGAGACGAGCGTTTCAAATACATCCGAAACTTCATGTCGCATGTACCGCACGCACAGCCGAATCGATACAAAGATAAAAAAATCATCGTTCAGACAATTCGCGAGCTGAACGCGAAAGGCAAGTTGAACGAATTGCAGGCGCGCCCATTTGCATGCCATCGGCCTCCTGAAGAACTCTATGATCTTGAGGAGGATCCGAACGAGACGACCAACTTGGCCACCGACCCAAACCACCTAGACCGACTGCTGGCGATGCGTGAACTCACTTACAGCCGGATGCTGAAAGAACGGGATATGGGGCTCATCCCGGAACCAATTCTCGAGGACCTTGGCCGTAAAGCAGGAACGAAATACGACGCATTCCTCAAGACCAATCACAATAAGCAGACAAAACTTTTAGTCGAGGTGATCACAGCGGGTGAAGCGAATGACACCAATTCACTGATGGCATTTACTGAATCCAAGGATCCATCTGCCCGTTACTGGGCGGCTGTGTGGCTCGGTGTAAACAAGACGCCAGACGCGAAGACAGTGCTCAAGAAGCTCCTAACTGACGAGACTCCTGCAGTCAAATTGGCAGCCGCTCAGTCGCTGGTCAAACTCGGAGACAAGGAGTATCTCAAGTTGCTGATTCATCAAATCAACGACCCGAACTACCTTCTCGGAATGTATGCTCTCCGTGCAATCGAGGAACTTGGCGATGAAGGTAAAGCCTACAAACAGGAAATCTCTGCTGCACAAAATTCCCCTTATGAATTCTCACGCCGGATTGCCACGCGATTGATGAATCGTTGGGCAGAGAATTGATGAGAATAATCGCGCTACTCCAAGTTGGCCCCAAGGCAATCGGGTCCTGTTTGATTCGGCAGCTCCCAGACGACTCAGCACCCGGCAAAATTCTCATTGCACACAGGTTCCCAATTGAAAGCAGGCTTCATCTACCAAACAAAAATCACAGGAGGCTAGTCCCCTCGTTTGAGTTCCTTCGAATAATCCCACTCCTCACGGCCCTTGCAGAAATTGTGACCCGGCAGCCATTCGGTTGTAAGCGGGGTAAACTACGCCCTTTCTGAAAACTATCGTTCACCCAAATTTCGTTTCATTCATAAGCGCCCAACAGAACCCCTCTGTTCGGATCTCGCATTTCCGCCATAGTTTGCGGGTCTATGGCATCTACGTCTGACTCCACGTCCATCATCAAGAGCGTCTGTATCGGTCGCACCCGGTACAGCGCCGAATACAAGGCCGAGGTGGTCGCCGCCTTCGAGGGCAGCGGTCTGAGCGGTCCGGCCTTCGCGAAGCAATGCGGAATCAAGTATCCGGCCTTCGCCGCTTGGGTGGCGAAAGACAGGAAGGAGAGCGGTCCACCCTCCGATGGGAGAACCGATCAGCACTTCCTGCTCGCCGTGTTCGCCGGTCTGGCGTAAGCGCCAAACGAACCCCGTCTCGAACGGACTTCAGATTTGCGAGAGGTATGATACCTCTAGTGGTTATGCCGCTGAGCGAAGGGGCTAGGCTTCGTGCTGCCGGATCCAGGCTGCAGGCAGTAGCTCGCGCAGGTCATCCTGGTTGGTCATGCCCGGCAGGCGCTCGAAAACCCAACGCAGGTAGGCTTCAGCATCGTGGCCGGCTCGGCTGATGTTCTCGACGAGGGTGTGGATGACCGCGCTGCGCTGACCGGTGTGTTCGCAGCCGAAAAACATCCACTTCTTCATGCCGAGTTTGGTCGGGCGAATGGATCCCTCGGTCTGGTTTTTGTCAAACTCGATGCGGCCATCCTCGAAGCACGGCACGAGGTGCGGCCATTGGTCGCGGGCGTACTTCAGCGCCTTGCCCAGGTTGCTTTTGGGCAAGATACGGTGGCGGTGCTTTTTGAGGTGATCGAAGAGCCTGGCGAGATGGTCGTAAATGCGGCGTAGCAGGATGCGGCGCGCCTGTCTTCGTAGGCCGGGTCCGGTCCGGCGGCGTTTGAGTTCTACTTCGATGCGGTAGATTTTTCCGATCTGCAGCAGGATCCGGCGCGAGGACTGTGTTGAAGAGAACTGCGTAACCACAGATAGACCGGCCGATGAGGCGTCTCCGCGATTCAGCAAGAGCGGCTTGCAGCCGGCGTTTGGAAGTGGCAAGAACGGTGGACGGAAAGCGGGTCAGGAGTGGTTGCTTTTTCACACTTCTCAACCGTACTCGGAACCGCTTTTCGTCTCTCCATTTTCAACGAAATCGGCCTTAACTACGTACCATTCTTGTTTGGCCCCAATTCTTC
Source organism: Haloferula sp. (assembly GCF_049672945.1). NCBI lineage: Bacteria > Pseudomonadati > Verrucomicrobiota > Verrucomicrobiia > Verrucomicrobiales > Verrucomicrobiaceae > Haloferula > Haloferula sp. The sequence goes on from NZ_JBATWY010000034.1 coordinate 24,583, forward strand.
CTCACAGCGCACCACTTCGGCTTCCGTAGACGGGAGAACTGAATAGCAGTGTAGCAGTACCAGCGATCAAGCCATCGACCCTACTCAAGGAAACAGGAAGGCCTTTCTCCATTTTACAAGACCTGCATCTGATTTTCCCGGTCGTATCAGTCGAGGACGCGATAGAAGTCGGAGCCATCGCCATCAGGGTCAACATCCGCCGAATCAATGGTCAGCGTATTAATACCCGGTATCGACGCGACGTTCCCAAAACTCTCGCTGGAAAGGTCGTTCGATTGCTGTACAGCCAATCCTGCAGAAGACCGATTGAGAGTCAGGATCACATTGCCGCCAGCATCCAGTTCAACGTCAAGGATCCGCAAGGGGGTATCACTAGGACCAGTGGTGACCATAAGGGCTCCACTGCCTGTGAGTAATCCCGAAGGATGCGACTGACTGTAAGTGCCGGCATCGACCTGCTCACCAGCCAGGAAAAGCGTTCCGATGGTGGCGTTTCCTGTGAAGTTCAGATTCAACTCCGCACCACTCGCCACACTCACACTGGATCCCGGAGGGAAGCTGCTGTTAGAAGCTCCATCACCGAACGAAAGAATGCCTTCATTGACGAGCGTTCCGCCGGAGTAGTTGCTGGGTATCCCACTCAGGTTCTTCACGATCTGGGTCCCGGCTCCATTTTTGACCAACGCGGTCGGAGTGGCACCGTCCGTGATCCTTCCCTGGAATTCCTTGCTTCCCGAAGACAGGTTGATCGTAAGGGTCCCACCGCCAGTGATTTCCAAATCCCCACCCAGGCCGAGCGAATTGGTGCTATGCGCGATCGAACTGACAGCTTGATTGAAACCATTGAGATCCAGTCGAGCCGTCGACCCCCTTTCGATACTCCAGCCAAACAGCACATCGGTAGTGGTCGGCAAGGCATCATCGAGACCTAGTACGACGTCGGCATCGAAGTAAATCAGGGTGCTTCCCCAAACGTTTCCGCCGACGTTGATCCGCTGCTTCCGCCCGAGGAGGCCACCGGAATCCGTGGCGAACCTCACCTGATTGCTACCTGCACTAACCGGGAGGTTTTCAATGACAAAGTCGCCCACCAGCTGGATGGGAGAGTTCGTGCTGGATACCCCGCCGGAGAGGGTCAGGGTGTCGAATCCGAGGGTTTCAATACGGGCGTTTGCGGAACCGATCGCAACCAGCTCGCCGATGATCTCGCTGTTACCTGTGCTACGGATTGCACCGTAGTTCCGGCTGGCTCCGTCTCCATCCATCTCGACGACATCGGCGATCGTCAGCCCACCGTTAAGGAGCAGTGTGGCTCCTGCATTGATCGTCGTTTTCCCGCTTGAACTACCCAAGGCGGATGAGTCGGTCGGCTCCAGAACTCCGTCATTAATCGTTGTGTCACCAGAGTAAGTATTCGCCCCCGATAGTCTGAGCAACCCGTCCCCTTCCTTGATCAGGCCACGAGCCACCTCATCCTCGCTGATAATTCCTGTGATCCCGAGGTCGTGACCTTCTCCGAGGTTGATGCTTCGATCATCACCATCGAGCTTAAAATCGAGAGCGATGATGTCGGTTATATTTTCACTTGCAGGAACCGCGACCGCGGTCGATGTGATGTCGCCGGCAAGATTGAAGGGGCTCCCTCTTAATGTGAAGTCCGTACCGACTGCGGTGTTCGTGAATTGCAGCGAACTGAAGCGGGGGCCGGAGACGAAGTCATTATTTGTCATCAGGTTCATTGTTCCCGCGAAGGCCAATACATCATTCTCGACGGGAGCGACATTACCCACCCAGTTGGTAGCCACCGACCAGTCGCCACTGGTATCGCCATCCCAAACACGCGCGATTTCACCGCGATCAGTCAGGATGGTTAGGGTGAAATTGTTGGAACCGGTACTTTGCGAAAAAGTAAAATCGGTATTTTCGATTCCAAGACCCGTAATATTCACCGATGATGAGGTGCTCGCAATGTTCTGGGTGTCAAATAGCTCAAAGGTCGCCGGCCCGCCCTTGTAAGCGGAGCCATCGATATTGATCGTGGCGTTCACGAGGTGAGTGAAGCCCGCCGAGTTAATCTTGCTCACGCCGGTTTCATCAAAGATGAAATTGACGGTGGTCGCCCACGCGGCGTTGTTCGTGTTGAACCTCGCAATGTTGACCGTCGCTTCATCACCGAGAATGTTCATCACCAGCGAAGGGTCACCACGCATTTGGCCGAGAGTCGTGCCGAAGGTTCCTCCGGAGATATTGATTTCCCCTTTGTAGCCATAGACGTTCCCTGCCGCCGAAGGTCCGGAGATCACAAAATTGCCACCACTGACATTCAAGGCACCCGATCCACCGGGTGCGGTGGCGACGAAGAGAGCCCCGTCGGGTTCTGGGTCGGTTATCATGACGGTGCCGGACGAAAGGTTGAAATCCCCTCCGCTCAGATCGAGTCCGGTCGAGGTGGTAACCGAACCCCCGGTGACGCTGAAATTTCCGCCGGCCAGGGTGATTGGCGAAGAATCGGTGTCAAGCAGGCCGCCGCTCACGGTGACCGCATTCAAGGGATTGTTCGCGGTGACGGTAACCCCGTCGGCAGCGAGTTCGCCACCCGTAATGTTGAGAAAGCCGGAGTCATCACCCGCCCCGATCGTCACGAGCTCCGCATCCAGCATGCCTCCCGCGAGGATATTGAGAGCTCCCGTATCACCGGTCCCACTCGTGTCGTTGACGAGGATCGCTCCAGCGCCGACATCGATAGTCGTTGTCACCTCTACAACCCGGTTTGAGTTGATCACGGCTTTATCGGAAGCGATGGCAGCGGGCAGGAGATTGCCGGAGCCACCCGAGGCAACCGTCGCGAAGTTCCAGTTCTGATCCCAATCCGAGGTGCTTCCCTCGACTGCGGTTGGCGTGACCGTCGTGGTCTGCGTTCCCTGAAAACGGTAAAACTTGAAGCTCGTCTTGCTGACAAGGTAGACGTCCCCATTGCGATCCCGGCCAAAACGCATGTCAGCTCGGCTGTTTCCCAGCACGGAAGCCAAGGTGGTCGAATTTCCTGCGCCATCGACGAGGGGCAGACGGAAGACTTCTGCCGGCCGATTGTCATTCACGATGTCCGTTGTCTCGATGTAGTAGAGGGCATCCGTTGCCAAATCACCGAAGATATAGAGCCCATCCAGTTCGTCGGCACGAATACCATCGTAATACTGTCCGGCGATGATTGCAGCATTGCCGGTGTTGGGCACGGAGCCTGCGGTATTGTTTCCCTCGTGACTGTATTGGGCGACAGGATACACGAGGCCATCGTCGTTGGCTCCTGAACGTGTCGGCGTTTCGGCGCGTGGATTGCTCCCATCCTTGTCACGGAATAGAATTGTGTAGGATGGATCGTCGGCGTCGCCAAAGGGCACCCACGTCAAGGAGTCGTTAGCATCCAGAATGGCATGGGTTGTCTGGTCGGACATAGTGAAGGCGAAGGTGCCCTCACGTAGGCTCCAGCCGTAGTTCCCCCCGCTCCGGACCAGATTGATTTCCTCCATCGCCAGCTCGCCCACGTCTCCGACCATTGGAGAACCATCCGGAGAAAACCCCATCGTCACGGGATTCCGAAAACCCTTCGCATACAGCTCTTCGGCAAACCCGCTTTGCCCGATCCATGGATTGTCTAATGGCAGAGAATACTTTCCGTTGGCTGATCGCTTCATCCCAAGTGCAGCAAGGTCGACATCGCTCAGACCGGATGGATCCTCCGGATGAATCCGAATCACCGATCCGGCGACATTGGAAAAGTCTTGGCCATTGTTCCTAAGGTCAATGATCCCGTTCATCGTGTTGTCTCCGAAGCTGCAGTAGATATTCCCGTAATCTGCATCGCCTGGGACAGCCACAGGGTTGAATCCGATGTTCTGGGCGCGGTGGGCATTTCCCGACTCGAATCCGATTCTGAAGACCTCGCGCATCGTCGGAGTGCTTCCGGACATATCCCACTCTGCGAGGATGAACTCGGAATCCGCAGCGACCGTCACATACAGATTGGCCGAACCGATATTCGACTCCCGATGCATCGTGTAGACCAGTTGATTGTTAGCGTAGTCCGGATGAAAGGCGAAGCCCCTGATCCCGAAATTGAAATTATTGTTTTGATCAATAAAGGAAGCCCCCCTCAGCGAGGCAACATCGAGGAAGGGTTCGGCGCTTGGCGTGCCATCAAGTTCAAACTCCAGAATCTGACCCTTCTTGATCGCAAAGTATAGCCGATCACCTTGCCAAGCCATCTGCTGGCAGTAGGCGGCATTGCCATCGGCCGGCAAGCTTCCCAACTCAACCAAGCGAACCTCACGATTTGACGGACCAAAAGGCCGCGCCCCCAGTCCGAGATCGGCCAGAGCCTTTCCGGGAGGAAGTTGATCGCTCAAATCTTCGGTTCCTCCAAGACACGGGTGCAGGACGGCCAACTGTAGCGCGATGACTACATGATAGACAAATCGGTTTATCATGGGTTTCTGAGTTCTTCCGGGAAGAGGCTGAACGGTTCCCCGAACATGATCCGCCGACCCAGCACCCGCTCATCACGCACGAGTCTGATCGGAATGGCAAGGACTTATATCCGCTCAATAGATTAGGTGCATATAGCGCAAGCTGAAGCAGTCAATATAGGTGTTCTGCTAGGGCCACCCGGTTTGAAAAGTATTACTTTTCTTGATGTTCCCCCGCTCTATTCAGGCCTGCGCGGCACAGAAGACAATTTCAGAGTCCTTGTCCGAACGAATGAACTTCAACGCTCCACTTTGGATGACGAATCGCTCGAGAACCCTCGCAACATCCTCGTATGTCAGGAAGTGAGACTCTTCAAAACTCATCAGGTTTCGTCTGCATGCATCGAGAACCAGCAGCCACTGGAGGTGGTGCCTGTCGTCGGCCTCGTCGAAGATAATTCAAATTTTTGGGGAGCTTCCCCACTTCGCTCTGACTACAGAGCACGACACGAATTCATTGTGTGCCTTTCTAGCTATAAAAACATCTCTGAATCTGCTCCTGCCAAAATCAAATCTATTAGATCACTTCCCGTAGAAGGGGTCGGTCCGGAATGGCACGTGATTAAGGCCGTCCGTCGTTGATTTTCTGTTAGATTTTGCTCCACGAAAAACCCTGCCTCCGGTAGCTTCAGACGTGACTCAAAAAGAACCGTTCCTGGCAGGGTTTTCCAAGCACCTTTGTGGCAAAGCAAAGCGCTCCGCGCAAGCCGTTATCTCCGACTTCCGCAAACGTTCCGCACGCCGATCCATCAGCAGCTACGGACGCTTCTTCGCTGCGGTCCTGCCCGCAGAGTTCCTCGCCTCCATCGATACGACCAAGCGTCAACGCCACTTCGATCAGGTCACTGTCTTCTGGGCATGGATCTCACAAATCCTCGGAGCCAACGCCTCCTGCTCAGTGGCCGTCTCACTCATTCAGACCTGGTGCGTCAAGGTGGGACGCGAGGTTCCCGACAGCAATACGAGCTCCTATTGCCAGGCGCGACAGAGGATCCCGGTGCCGTTTCTTGATGCGATCCTCGCGCGGATCGATGCACGGCTCGCGACCGCGGTCCGACCCGTCGACCTCTGGCACGGGTTCACGCTCAAGGCGATCGACGGCACCAGCGTGCAGCTCTGTGACACCCCCGAGAACCAGCTCGAATTTGCCCAGTCCAGCGGCCAGAAGGACGGCTGCGGATTTCCCGTCATGGGCCTCTGCGGCCTGCTCAATCTCAGCCACGGCGGATGGGAAGGTTTCGTCCACGGAAACATGAGGACACACGACGCCAAAGCCGCCCAGGGCCTGCTGGCGCTCATTGGCGAGAACGACCTGCTCATGGCCGACCGCGCGTTCTGTTCCTACGAAATCATCAGCCGTGTGCTCGCCAACGGAGGCGAAGTGGTGATGCGTCTCCACCAAGCGCGCCACCGCAAGCTCGACTGGCGGCGGGGAAGGAAAGTCAGCCCCATCGAACGGCTCGTCGACTGGGAGAAGCCCGCCGTCCAACCTGCCGCCAGCGACCTAACCCCGGAGCAGTGGGCGCAGCTTCCCGAGATCCTGACACTGCGTTACATCAAGCTCGGCTACGAGGACCGTAGTGGTGAGAAACGCGCGATTGTCGTCGTCACCACGCTGCTGGATCCTGTGAAACACGACGCCGTGGAAGTCGCCACCCTTTACGCCCGGCGCTGGGAAATCGAGACACGGTTCCGCGACGTCAAGACCACCCTGGGAATGGAGTTCATGGCCGTGAAAAACCCCGCGATGGCAGTCAAGACCCTCAAGATGATGCAGATTTCCTATAACTTGATACGCACCATCATGCAGCGTGCCGCGATCCATGCCGGCAAGCCGCTCTACGAGATCAGCTTCAAGGGGGTGCTTGACCAGATCGTCACCGGACAACTGCTCTTCGCCGGTCCTTGGAATCATCAAAAGCTACACCAGCAACGCTATGAGACCGTGGTGATCCTGTGCTCGGAAAAACTCGTCGACATCCGTCCCTTCCGACTCGAACCCAGAGCGATGAAACGAAGACCCAAACCCTTCCAGTTGCTGACCGCCCCCCGCCGCGTTTTCAAAGAAATTCCACACAAATCGACCTATCGAAAAGCCGCTTAATCACGTGCCATTC
>NZ_JBATWY010000035.1:0-6443 GCF_049672945.1 Haloferula sp.
GTTCTCAATTTGCCGACTGCGGGCGCGACGGTGGACTTCGCTTTCACTGGTGACGTGCAGGTGAATATTTTCCCGACCGAGGCAGCGACCACTCCCGGGATCGGCTGGAGTCTTGAAGGGCTCACTCCGGTTTACACGGGTGGAACGACTGCTACGGGAATTCCAGTAGGAGCGCAGACGGTTCGCTTCACGCAGGTGCCAGGTTGGTTGCCGCCGCGTGACATTGAAACGACGGTTGCTCCAGGGGGCGGTGTGACGACCACGATCACCGCGACTTATACGCCGGCAAATTCCTACGTGATCGGAGAGATTTCTCCACAAGCGGTTCGCGGTGGCGAGGTCCTTGGATTCTACGTCCCGGCGGGAACAATGATCGAGATCACTTCGGGTTCCGCGATCGGGCCGGTGCTGATCGATGGGAATGGCTGGTTCAGCTACGTGCCGGATAGTAATGATCGGAAGCCTTTCGATGTCACCTTCCTGGGAGGTTCATCGTCCCAGACGATCACCATCAGCCCGGCGCAGGATCTGCCGCTCGAGCAGGAAATCATCGCGCTGCGCCCGAAGGAAGACAGCCTGCCCGACGAGCAGGGCTTCGATTACAATACGATTCATCGTTCCGCTGGTGATCAGACGATGAACTTCGATTCGCCCGGCCAGATTTATACGATCTCGGGCAAGAAGGTGGTCATCGATGGAGACCCCAGCCCGGACACGCGCTTCTTCGATGCGCTTAACGGCAGGACAAATGTGCAGCAACTCAAGATCTATGCCGAGCAAGTGGTGTTCCGCTCACCACTGCATGTGCCTCAGGCCGATGTAGTCATCTACGCTCGCGATCTGATCTTCGAAGGCTCGGATTCCATGCTTGATACCACGCCGGTAGATGCTGACGGGACGGCGGGTCTTGATGGCGGCAGCGTGACCTTGCACGTGCTGAACATCATCAGCGATCCTTCTTCGAATGCACGTCTCAAGCTGCACGGCGGGCTTTCGCCGGATATGGCAGGTGGGGACTCGGGTCTTCTCAGCACTCCCTTCGAAGGCATGTCCAGCTTTGCCGATGTGGCGGGCGGAATAGGTTCACCAAATGGAGCGCGTCTCGCTCCGGTCGTCCACACGCCGGAAGGGGGACTTCCGATCAGTTACTGCTGGCTGCATCCGATCTCCGCCCGTGCAGCGCTTTCGTATGCCAAGGACATTTACTATCTCGGATTCATCACCGAGGCGGGTGAGGAGTTCCGTTATTACGAGAACCTGCTCAACATCATGGCGGACTTTGATCCGTTGCCCGAGCTCCCCGATGCCTCTTCGGCGAGCCTGCAGTTTGCCGAGTTGGCGGGAGATGCGACACGGCATGTGAGAAGGATCGCCGACAAGCTCGACTACTTTGGCAATCCCGCGGGCTGGGTGCCGTTGCTTTCGTTCGAAACGAACTTCCTGCTGACTGCCGAGGCAATCGATCCGGTCATGGATACGCTTTATCTTTCGCGTTGGTTGACCCGTAGCGATGAATACCTGCAGGCCGATCAGGACGCGCTGATTGAGGCTCAGGACAATCTCGATGAGGAAAACGCCACCCTGCGGGCAAGAATGCCTGCTCTCCAGGATGAGATTGATGATCTTGGTGACAAGGAAGAGGAAATTGATGGGATGATCGCCGCACTGCAGATCGAGCTGGTGGACATCGAGGAACGTCTCAGGCAGCGGGCGGAGGAGGTCGTCGATGACCGCAACAACATTCCTTTCTGGAAGAAGGCGACCCGGACGCTGGGTTCGATCATGCAGGTCATCCCCGTCTATCAGCCTGCCTTGGGAGCGATTGGCGGTGGACTCGACATCGTTTCGCGGGTTGATGAGCAGGATCCGCTCACGACCGTGGTCGAGGCCGCAACACTTGCGGGTAACTACAAGGTGGCGACGATGAAGACGGAAGCCGATGAGCTGGAGCAGAAAATCAATCCTCCGGTTCTTGGTCCTCCAACCGAAGATGAGGCGAACCGCCAGAAGCTGCTTGATCAGGCTTCCAACATTGAAACGGGAATCAGCGCTCTGAACACCGGTGCGACGGTATTGCAGGACTTCCTCAAGAGCAACGAAGCCCCGAAAGATGAGATCGATGCCGAGTTGGCGAAGATTCGGGCCGCTGACCCGCAGTTCAATGGCGTGGTGGAGCGGATCACGGTCCTGATGGCGGAGAAACAGTTGTTCATCGAACGTCTCAATGCCGCTCAGAATGAGCTTCGCCTGATCCCCGGGGTGATCATGAAGAACGCGATCGCCAACGAACGGCTCAACAGCAGTGCCTTCGAGCTTGGTGGCATCCTCGACCCGCAGGCGCTTTCGGTTGTTATGGAAAACGAGCGGCGTGCGAAGGATCTCCTGCGCAAGCGATTCTACGAACTCGCCAAGTCCTTTGAATACCGGACGCTTGAACCCTATGTCGAACCCGGGCAAAGGGCCTTTGATCCAGTCGACGTGTTCGACAAGATCCTGGTAATTCTTGAGGCGGCCGAAGACCGCATGAACAGCGAGCCACTCGATGGTTTTGAGGATGATGAACTTGATGCGACGAACCCAGGTTCCCCCTATCAATTGACGGCGGATGGCTTTATGACCCTCCGGAGTGTTTTCCGGGGTGAGCTGCAGCGCTTGGCAAATCGGATTATCAGCAACTACGACAACAGCGAGCTTACCGACGCGCCGCCGCTGGTGACACTCAGTGAATCCTTTTTCCCGGGTCTCAATGGTCCAACACGCAGGTCCGTGTTCAATTTCGAAGAGAGTGGGTTCCTACGCACCGGAACCGAAAGTCATCGTATCAAGGACCTCAACGTTCCTGAGATCGACTTTCAGATCCTCCTCAATGGCGAGCCGACGACTGCGGAAGCTGCTGGTATTTTCCTTGGCTCCGTCGATCTGGTATTCACCCACTCGGGGGTTTCGAGACTGACGCGAGATGGGCAGACTTTTGTCTTCAATCACTTCCGGAATGGCAATCCGGACGACAACCCACTTCGCTGGAACTTCAAGGTGGATTTGGTCGATAATTCGATCCAGGCGAATCTGCCTTCCTTTGCCAGTGAGTCGCTTCTGACCGCCTTGCTTGAGGATAGTGGAAGTCTCGACATCCAGAGGTTCTCCCGGCCAGGTGCTGATGCTGATCTGATCGTCACGGCGAGTCTTCCGGACATCGTGCGACTTCCAGGAGCGCCATCCGGCCGTGTCGAAGTGGTGATCAACAGTCTGAAGCTCGACTTTGAGATTGATTACTACGTTTCTAGTGGGGATCCGGAGATGCAGATCGTTGTGGAGGATCCCGACAACCGTCGCCTGGCGATCCGACCCCGCTTCTTCTTCGATGGCCAGGGCGGTACTGAAATCGTTGACGCCAACGGTCGCCGCGACGGGCTTGGCCGGGTGATCAGGAGTTTCGAGGAAGGTTCGGTCGAAGTGACGCCTCAGGATTTCGTGGGGAATGACCTGACCCTTGGTGCGGCGATGCCGATTGGTTGGAAGTTCGTGGAGTGGAAGCTGCAGGACGGAACGGTGATCGACAACTCCGACCCGAGTGTGGCGGACAAGGTCAGTGGCACCACCCTTCGCGCGGTGAACGACGTCAACAAGCGTTTCATCGCGGTCTATGAATATACTGGTGACGGGACTCCAGCCGAAGTTGAAGAGATCGCGCTCGACCTTGAGGCCTCGGGATTGGGATTCACGGAGTTCATCGTGACCTTCAACGAGGATGTGACGGGGGTCGGAGTGGACGACTTCGAAGCCTTGGGCGCGAGGGTGGTCAGTGTGACCGGCAGTGGAAGCTCGCGCCGCGTCCGAGTTGCGGGGGCTCCATCCGCCTTCAAGGTGAGTGACAACGACTCGATCCTGGACCGGGGTGGCAACTCCCTCGCGGGTGATGGCAAGGGCAACGGTGATGGGGAATACGAGGGAGGTCCAATCGTCATCAGCGAGGCTCCCACCTTTCAACTGCTTGGTCGGACGGAGCAGGGCGCGGCCATTTTGCTGGTTGCAGGAACCGAGGGTTTGAATGTGGAACTCCAATGGTCTCCGGATCTTGTGGACTGGTTCGAAGTCACGGATCTCGTCCTCACCGAGGAGGGTGTCGAGGTTGTCGATGCCGCGTCAGAGGGTATTTCCAAGCGCTACTATCGTTTGAAAGAGTAACGGTAGACGGCGCAAGCTTCGGCCTCACCTGCTGAAATGGAGCCGCTCGGGTTCTGCAGCAGGTGTGGCTTTACTGCCGAGCATCAAGATTTGTGGAAAAGATTTCCTACAGATGCCGTCCGATATGACGATCCAGTTCCTGGTATTGATGAGTTTACGCGGAGCGCTATGGAGAAGGAGTTTGTAACTCCTTTCGCCTAACCCCGGAGCCATCTTACCCCCCTTCCACCGCAAAGGACTTAAAAAGTCCTTCTCCATATTCCCCGCGCCTAGGAATCAGCGGGCATCGTTGCTGGGAACATGGGGCTTTCAGTTTTTCCAAAATCCCCGATCTCAAGGCGCGGTAGTATCGGGTTCTTCAACGGGTTTCCCGACCCTTATCTAACAGAGCCGCTTTCAAGCATTCCGATCTTTCGATGCAGTCCTCGATGGTCGTTCCGGTGACATTCACATGGCCCATTTTCCTGCGGCCGCGCGCGTGGTGCTTGCCGTAGAGGTGGAGGAAGCTTTCCTGGTCGGCGAAGATCGGCAGCCAGTCGGGGGCGGTTTCTTCGGCGGGCCACATGTCGCCTAACAGATTGAGCATGACGACCGGGGACAGCAGGCGGGTGGAGCCGAGTGGGAGGCCGCAGACGGCGCGGACCTGCTGCTCGAACTGCGAGGTGGCGCAGGCATCGAGGGTGTGGTGGCCGCTGTTGTGCGGGCGGCGGGCCATTTCGTTGACGAGCAGGCTGCCGTCGGGGAGCTGGAAGAATTCGACGCCCATGATGCCCCGGTAGTCGAGGGCTTCGGCTCCAGTCGCTGAAAAGACTAAGACGCGCCTAAAGGACCTCGGTGCTCCATTGAAAATTACTTTCGATTACAAGGTGCGGTTGCTGTTGCCTCCGCCTGCAATCAAGTAAACGATTAATGTATGTTTTCAAGGTTTACGTATTCAGAAGTGTTGACCTATCCAGCAGCGAAAAAGCTGTTGAATTCGATCCAGAAACCAACTGGGAAGGCAAGATGGGAGGATCTTGTGGGAAAAGGAGGTGCGCTCGCTGAGGTAAAGTTTGGAAATTACGAATTCGCGTCCACGCTTGAAGATCTCGCTGACATCGTTCTTCCACCCTACACCTCCAGCTTAAGTGTCCGCGGGAGACGGATCGTTCAGCTTCCGGGCAAATTCCCTAACTCCTTGTTTCTTGCTGGATCAGATTGGGTTCTGGGTCCGAGAGGAGGCAGGATGCATGTCAAAGCTTCCTACTTCTCGAAGGAGTTGGGTTTGCCGTTTTGTGTGTATTTCACCTATCAAAATGAGCTCCCGTTCATCGTGGGTCCCGATAATGCACCGCCTGAGACTTGGGAGGTATCGATCACATGGGGGGACGAGGTTCCCTACTTCAAACCTCAGGATTGCGGGGTGAAAATCCCGAGTCGTGGGAAGTGGGTCGATGACGAGAAGGACGCCCATGAGCGAGGTCTACGCTATCTGGAGAGGTTCAAACTACCCTCGAAAGAGGATCCGGCTCTGCTCAAGTGGAGAGAGTCATTGTGTCGAATCGAGATCGAGATGGCTAAGGGCGACGACTGGACCTACAGCCGCCATCGGGAGCTTCTTGATCCACACCGTTTGAGTCTGGATACGGACATCATCGACCTCTCGTCTAGCTTCAGCTATGGTGGCGCAGCCGAACTTTCGAAGGGCCCGGTGAATCTGCGGTCCGAGTTGGACAGGGCATTGCAGACCATCATTGCTAACGCCGGATACTCCGGATATGCCGGCAGTTATTCTGCTGTTGTGGCCGAGGGGTGGCGAGCTAGAGAAAGTCGGCGAAAGAAGATGGCCAAGGCCAAGTCGGCGAAAAGGAAGCAGCCGGTGCTTCAGGAATTGGGGAGGTTGACCCAGGAGAATGGTGCGGTGAGCGAGGTGAAGTTGCTTGTGGCTGAGGAAGGTTATACGATCACTTTGGATTTCGTAGATGAGGACGGATACCTTAGCTTTCCCTCGACGAAGCTCTTCCAGAAGGCCGATTGGATTTGTGGGGACGAATAACGAAACGTGAAGTTCAATGAGAAGATTAATGATACCCTGTTATCTGGAAGCAGAGTGGCGATGAGGAACCCCAGGCAAGAAATGCAAAATGAAAATACTGTTACCAGATATGAAACCGGAACATTTCTATTCGTGACGGAGCGCGCGACGTTGTCGCGCTTTTCATCCCAAGCCAAGCGCGACAGCGTCGCGCGGTCCTTTCCGCTTCAGCGGCCTTTCTCCA
>NZ_JBATWY010000036.1:0-57775 GCF_049672945.1 Haloferula sp.
GATCAGCACCGCCAAAGCAATGCGGGTTCTGGTACCCGCCGAATCCTGAATCAACATCAGCCGGCGCCACAGCATCGCAATCAACCCGATTCCCTGCAGCCCCGCGAAACCCAACCAGAGCCACGCAATCCAGCTCACCGGGGTTTGACCTCCCCAAAGCAGGATCGAAAGGGACCAGGCAGCCAGGGACGCCGTCCAGATCAAGAAGGTGACACGTGGCGACCACGCTCCCAAAAGAAACGACAAGCCATGCAGTGCGATGAAGCTCACCGGTAAGACACCGATTCCCGCGGTCCAGGCTCCGCCAAGTCGCCACAACCCATCGAATACCGCCACGGCCACCACCAGCGGAACAATCCCCCCGAGCACAAGCCACTCCAGACGATGGCTGCCCGGGAAAGATCCCATGGTCACTGCATCACCATCTGGAACTTTGAGGCGACCGCCAAAAACCCGGAAAAAAGGCGATGCCGCCCGATTGTCGCCACTCTTGATCGTCTCGCGCCTCATTCGCCGCCTCCTTCCCGACGACGGAATACCGGTTCAAAAACGAACCACTGATTCCAGTGCGGTATGACGCCCTCGAGCAGCGCCTCGGTCCACACCTTGAGCCCGGGGTCCTCACCCGGCCCCCGCTTCCGTGGAGGCAGGGCCACCGGTGGGAAAACCTTCACCCGATAACGACGCCAGCCATCGCGAATGATGAACAAGGGAAAGCACTCGGCCCGGGTGATCCTTGTTAGAAACAGAGGACCCTTTGGAAGCGTCATCATCAGGCCGGGCTTCACCTCCACCTCAACCGGCGAGACATCGAAGACGACACGGTCTCCCTGAATCGCCACGATATTCCCCTCATTGAGCAGTCGTGCCAGTTCGACGCCAAGCATTTCGCCGCCATCATTGTAGAGCGTCTTGAAAAAGGGATTGAGTCGCTCCTTCTCCCGCAACTCCGCCTCCTTGATCGCCTGCATCTCCGCCTCACGCTCCTTGGCCCTCACCGCGTAAACGGTGCGCCCGAACTTCGACGAAAACAAAGGCGCGGCCATATCATAGTTGCCCATGTGTGCTGTTAGAATGAGGCAACCGCCTTCATGCGCCGCCAGCCGCTCGAAATTCTCCATGCCTTCAATCACCCAGTCCACCTCACCCGTGCCCGTTTCACTGCGCAGCGCATCGACGTAGGTGCCCGCAAAATTCCAGAACACCCGATAAGCTCCGAAGCCCGCGCGCATTCGGCTCCATTCAGGGAACATTGCCGTCAGATTCGAAATCACCGCTCTCCGCTGCTCACCCGCCACCCCGAAAAACACCAGCGTCCAGATCGACATCAGCAGCGGTTCAAGGAACCACGGCAAGACCTTCAAGCCACGCATCAGCAGGCGGGTCGGCAGATCGCCGAACACGCCCAATCGCCGACTCCACGATGACTTCTCTTCTTCCTCCACTGGCCTTACAAGAGCAATGCCCGCCCACCCCTTCCATGGCAAGCGCGAGATCATTTTCGAAACATCGCCCAGCGAGCCCAAAGGCCACCTTAACGGCTATTGTCGTCAACTCCCCAACGCCACTTCGTCGGCTCGCCCTTCTTCCAACAGATGATCAATAATACCGCTGATGCAGCAAAGACCGAGACCAAGTAGGGCACGACGCTGGCAGCTGGATCAAACACGAAGGCCAGCCCCACGATCACCAACAGGTAGAGCAGGGTCGCCACCCAACCCTGCCAGCTCGAAGGCACCCCCCAACCCCAGCCGTAGCGCTTTGCAGGGAACCAGTAATTCCTGTTTCCTTGATCACTCATGGCAGGATGGGGAAATGGGTTTCATGGCGAAGCGCCTACTCCTCCACCATCGACTCGATTCGACCGAGCCTCACCAAACGGCGGGCAATGAGCTTCGATTTCCCGCGCAGCACTCGCACGCCACCGGGCTTCAATCGACTGATCTTGCGGGTGATCTTCCCCGGGCTGATGTGGCGGGCCTTGAAGACCTTGCGCTTCTTCTTTTTCCGCTTCCGCTTCTTGGCTCCACCCGCTGCAGGTTTGGCCTGAGGGGGTTGGGCACGGCGTTTCGGCAGCACCAGCGTATCATCGGAAAAAAGCAGCAGGTGACCCTGGGTCAGCAGCCAGAACATATCGACGAGCCACTCCTTGGGCGCTTCCTCGCTGTCTTCCGGCAAGAGCGCTTTCCACAAGTCTCCAAGCGTCGGCTTTTCCTGCGCGTCGACCCACTCGACAATCTTCGTCGGACGATCCGCCAGCTTGGTGTCCTCCGGAATCGGGTGAGGTCGCGAAGGACCGCTGAAAAGTTTGCCCTGACGTTTGAAGACCGAGAGATGCTCGGTTTCCAGAATTCGGCAAATGGTCGGAATCAGCATCGCCGGATGTCGCCGGGTATTCGAACCGGCAATCCGAATCGCCGCCAGCAACCCGATCGAGAGATTCGTCGGCGGCACATCACCCGGCAACTCGGTCTCACGAACTTCCTTGAAAGCTTCGCCGAAATGTTTGGTCGCGAAGTCGCGCTCGACGACGCCGCGATCGAAGGTCCAGTCCTCGTCCGATCCCCCCTTCACCCGCCAGCGTCGGCGCTTCTTCATCGTTTCAAGCCAGGCATTGACCGCCTCCTCACCCCGCTCGGTCTTCACTCGCGAGGCATAGCGATCAAAGTCCATGTTAGAAAAATTCTCGCGATGAAGACGACGAAGTGTCGTCTGGTAGGCATGGAAATTCGGCGGGCCCAGCCATTCACCCGAGAGTCCGCACTTCGCCACGACCTGGAAGTTCCCTTTCGGAGGATCCGTTTCGGTGTCCTCGACCTCATACAACTCTTCGATCGGACCCGCCTGCCAGAAGTGAGCCACCGCTTCTTCCTTCGTAACGAACAGGGAATCATCCTTCAGCCCGCGGAACATCACCGGCCCACGCTTTTCATCCGAGGTGATCGTCAGCGTACAACGATCGCGCTTATCGAGAAGGATCTGGGCGATGTCGAAAAGTGAATAGACACGAGCGACCTGATGAATTTCCTTCACCACGAGTCGCACCGCTTCCACCGCTGGCCCAATGGTCACTTTCACTCCAGGCGCCGGAGCCGGAAGATCCCGCCCGCCATCATGACGCTGCCGGTCGTCGCGACCGCGATACGGTCCACTCCCTCCCCGTTGTCCGCCACCACGCGGAGCACCACCGCCGCGCTGTCCGCCACGGTCATCACGTCTTTCAAAACCGCGACCGCCACCGGGTCGACCGCCACCGCGCTTCTTGTCGCGGTCGTCGCCCTTATGGTTGTCGTAATTTTTTACCGGTGTGTCGTCGCGGGCCCATGCGGGTCCGAGATCAAATGCGGAAAGCAGACTCTGCTTGTCAGGGGCGTCACTCACGGGCGCAACCCTAGCGGGCGTTTTCCAAATGACAAACCCCCGCTTAGGCATTCATTTCAGCGTCAATAAATCCAGAATCCGGCCCGTGGCTCCCCGGTGACCGTCCAAAACGGCCCTTGCCTTCGCCACCCCTTCCGTCGACGCCTCACCTTGCCTGCCCCATTTCTTCAGGCACTCCACCAACTCGGCCTCATCCGCGACCCGTTGAGCGCCGCCAGATTCCACCAAACGACTGGCCAGCGGCTCGAAATTCTCCATGTGGGGCCCGAAAACGAGGGGCTTGCCGGCAATGATCGCCTCCGCGGGATTCTGACCACCGACCCCGAGAAAACTTTTCCCAATCACCACCCCATCCGCCGAGGCCGTCCAATCGCCGAGTTCACCGGTGCTGTCGATCACCAACGCACATGCCGCGGCGTCCTTCGGCTTTCGAAAATCTGATCTCAACACCACTTCGAATCCCTCATGCTCCAGCGCCGCCTTCACCTCGGCACGGCGCTCCGCATGACGTGGGACGCAGAGATAAAAGCCACCCGCCTCTCGCACCGCCCGACCAATCAATTCTTCCTCACCGACATGCGTGCTGGCGGCGAGCACCACCGGTCGTCCCAGGGCACAGGCATCGAGCATCGCGGCAAAGCCCTCACGCCGTGTCGGTA
Organism: Haloferula sp.; assembly: GCF_049672945.1. Classification (NCBI taxonomy): domain Bacteria; kingdom Pseudomonadati; phylum Verrucomicrobiota; class Verrucomicrobiia; order Verrucomicrobiales; family Verrucomicrobiaceae; genus Haloferula; species Haloferula sp. The sequence goes on from NZ_JBATWY010000036.1 coordinate 4,041, forward strand.
GCGCGCCCGCACCAGGATCGAACTTCATGCTGCCGGTGACCTTCACTTCATCGACACCCAATTGCCTCCATATCTCAGCATCCGCGGCTTCTTGAACTGCCACCCAATCGAGTTTGGAAAAAATCGGCCGCACCCAATCCGCCAGCTTGCGGTAGCGGCGCTTCGAACGCGGCGACATCCGGGCATTCACCAGCCGCACCGGCAGCTCGCGCTTCGCGCTCTCAAGCATCAAATTCGGCCACATCTCCCCCTCAACCAGCACGATCTGGGACGGCTGGAATCGATCAAGGTAGCGCCGCACCATCCATCGGAAGTCGACCGGCTGGTAGACAACTCGGACCGCCTTCATCGCCGCCTCGACCGCCACCGCCTGACCGGTCGCCGTCCCCACCGCCAAAACAAAGACCTCGTCCGGATCCCGCTCACGCCAGGCGCGGATCAGCTTCATCGCCAGCAGCGTCTCGCCGACACTGACCGCATGGACATGCACCGCACCGCAGGGTTCGAACTCAAGCTCTTCGCCGTAAATCGAAGCACGCTCCCCGAGACCGCTCCCGAAGCCACCACGACGCACCGTTTTCAAAAGCCAAGCAGGCAATGCCACCACCACATAAATCGGGAGCAGCACGCGGTAGAGCGCGAGCGAGGGCGACATCAGTAGTGAGGCTAGGAAGGGACGGCCTTGGCGTAAAGCAGGATGGCGCTGCTGCCGTATTCGCGCCGCTCCAGAAACGTGAATCCTTCCCCTTCGCGAACCGGCTCACCAATCGATTGCTCCATCACCATCAGTCCTTCCTCAGCCAGACGCTCCGCCAAAGCGCCTTTCGCAAACAGCTCCTTCAAGTGATCCCGGTCGGAGGGAAATTTCGCATAGGGTGGATCAACAAAAATCAAATCATAGCTGCCAACATCGCGAGTCACCCAGGCATGCACATCCGCCTTCACCACCCTGCCACCTTCCAACCTCGATTTGGCCAGATTCTCATGCAACACCTTCTCGACGGCCCGGTGCTCATCGACAAAGACACAGCTCGTCGCCCCGCGACTCAACGCTTCCAGACCCAGGGCTCCCGAACCCGCGAACAAGTCGAGAATCCGCGAGTCCTGAACCCGCACCCCGAGAATCGAAAACACCGCCTGACGGACAAAGTCCGTTGTCGGCCGCGTGACTGCTTTGGGCACTTTGATCGCAATCCTGCCCGCCTTTCCCGCAATGATCCTCATCGCTGCTTCATTGCCACTCCCCGGCCCATCCGGCAATCCCGGAGTGCTGAATCGGAGCCCTCACTTTGGACTGCGCCTTCACAACTGATCCAGCGGAACGACCGAGCCTCCATCGCCAAATTGAATACTCCACCCGGGTGCTTCCCGCCACAGCAGCACATCAGAATACCAGCGGTTGTCCGGTTGCAGGGGCTTGAAGGAAAAACGCCCCTGCGGCTGCCTCTTCCCGAACTGCGCGTTGATGAAGCTCACACTCGCAAACGGCACCACAACACGAAGCACCGCCGCCCCTTCGCGAGCGGTCAGCCACCCATTTCCAAGCAGGGAAACATTGTCACTGATCAAACGGGTGTCCGGAGACTGAATCAGGCCACTGGACAACTGAAGCGAACCCGACGCGGAGTCGAAGGAAAGCTCCTGACCCGCCACACTTCCTTTCAGTCCATCCAAGCTCCATTCCGCCACCCCCGTCAGCGAACCCGGCGCCAGCAACCAGCCGTTGCCAAGTAGCCGCGCTTTGAAGGCTTCTCCTTCCAATAATGCACCCCCACCCGGCTTCAAGGGACCGATCGATGACATCCGCAAGTTGAGCTCCCCCTGAAATGGAAGACCCAACACAGGGTTCAGCAAAACACTTCCCGACAGCTTGGAATCTTTGGTTTCATCGTCGGGAAACGTCACCACGAGCTTCGACTCGGCCCGCTCGACTTGAAACAACAGGTTCTCCTCAAGCGTCGCTCCCAGTATTTCTAACAAGCCGAGCGAATTGTCGGTCTCCTCTTGCGCGCCGAACAATGGCAGGTCCACTTGAATGCCACGCAAAGCCAGCAGAGGCTCGGGACCTCCTACCCGCACCAACTCGAAAGACCCGTCGTCGATCCTTACTCGAAGCCTCCTCGGCTTCTCTTTCTTTACCGGCACCGCTTTCACGACCGGAGGGGGTGACTGCACGTCTTCCGGCGCTTCTTTGACGGCCTTTTCATCCGGCTCAATGGTTGGCACCTCCTCGACTTTCTGAACTTCGGGCTCCACTGGGATTTCCTCACCGGGATCCGGCAAGTCCGGCACTTCGACCTGAATCGGTGGCGTGATGGGACCAGGATCCACCGGTTCGAAATCAAGCCCGGGGATCGGGGTCAGCGCAGGAGAAAAAAGCTCCTCTTCTCTCGCCACCTCCGCCACCACCATCGGTGTCACCGGTGCCGCCACCTCGGGAATCGCATCCGCCACCACGCTTGCCAGCATTTCGACACTGACGTGGAACCGCGGACTTTCGAGCGACAGTTCGTGCACCCGCCACTCGCGGTTCATCGCCGACTCGTAGTCAGGCCACGCGTGGACTCGATCCACCTCCAACAAAGGCTCCGCCAGGACATCCGCAAGGGCCTGCGGCTGTCCGACTTTCAGTCCGCGAATGGAAGCACCCGACCAAGGGGTCCAGCCGATCGCCTCAATGCTCACCGGCAAGCCTCCAAGCCGCTGCGACGCCTTCGTCGCCACCTTCGCACGTATCCACGATGTGGCCAGCAATGCCTGAAGCAGCAGAAAGCCGAGCACCAACAGCCCGATTAGACCCGCCACCACCTTCAGAGTGCGGCGGCACCAACGAGGATAGCCATGCCGCCGATGGTTCATTGAACTACTTCTGGGTTGGAGCCGGCGGCTTCAAAATCCCCGCCTCCCCCATGGGATAACGCAGCACCAAGCTCTTGTCGTAAATCCGCGTGCCTTCGCTGGAAATTTCCTGCATCCGATAAATAATCAGGCCCCACTTTCCATCACCAGTCTTACCAATCGCGAAGTTTTCCTTGGTTTTCCCCAGCGAAGTCTCCTCTTCAAAGCGCCACTCGTGACCCGACCACTCACCGAGGATGCTGCGCTTGTCCGCAGATACATCTTCGAGACGCTTGAGCGTTCCATTCGGCGAGGTGAAGACATCCTTCTCGGCATTGTATTTGAGAGTGGATATCGGGATCGAGCCTCCCCCTTCCTGCCCGCCGCCGACAGCAGCAGTGATCGACCATAGGCCGTCGCCGGACTCCTTGAGTTGCAAAATCACCGCCTCGACTGGCTTGAATTCGCGGGCATCCCAGAGTTTGAGATACTCCTCATACTCGGCCTCAGTCAGCCCGAGCTTGGGATCATAAGGGAGTGGCACGCCTGGAGAAGATTTCTTCGAATGCTCCTTGAACCATTCTGGATGCTCCAGAGCAGCGGCTTCGACTTTGGCCACATACTTGTCGAGATCCGCTGGCGGAATCACGACGGTGATCGCCCCTTTCACAAACTCGTCCTTGGGAAGAAATGCCAAAGCCTTCGGCACATCGGCAGCGATGGCAGCGGGAGCGACGAGGGCGACGAGAACGGGAAAAATCTGCTTCATGAATTCGGGGCAAATTGGCTCCCGATGAACCGAAACTCAAGCGGCAATCCTTCAAAGCACCTCCCAAACCTCGGGATTGGCCAGGCAGCCACCTCCTCCTGCCTGCTTGGCTCCCTGAAATGGCCCGCTTTATTGGAAACTACGCCAGCCCCACCCGGCGCGCCTCCTCCATTGGCATTGGCGCGGCTTCGCACTCTTTCTGCCAGTCCGGAAAATTCCACTTGTTCGGAAATCCGGCACACTGCGCGGGCTTCACTTCATGGATACGGCAACCACCCTTCTTCAGCATGATGCACTCGTGATTGTCCTTCTCGATCAGTGACAAGCCCTGACGATTGGTTCTCAGACGGGTGTATTTCTCAAGGAAGGCCGCTTCGCTCATCCCGAGATAGCCGGCAATTCGCGAAACCTCGTCGTCCTCCAGACGGACATCGCCCGGCCACTTGCAACACTTCGTGCAACGCTGGCACACATAAAAGGTATCCGGATCAAGATAGACCTCCCGGTTCCCGGGGCTTCCATGCTCGGCACTCATCAGCGACTCGCGACCGATTGGGAGTTGATCTGCTTGTAGTAACTGTTGATCCGCCCTTGAAAGGCTTTCCATTTCCGACCGGGCCGACCGTTATCCAGAAGAAAGTGCGGGCAGTTCTTATGCGGCCTGCTCGTTCCCTTCCTCGGCCAGTGATAGTGAGGCACCACGCGACTCAGCGGAATGCCATTTTTATGCATCAGGTAAGCCGTCAATTTCGCCGTCCGATCAATCGTCGCGTTGATATTGGACCCGCGCTCCTCGCACATTTCGATCCCGATCGAGTAGCGGTTTCCCGGACCATCAAAGTCCGCGTGCTCACCCTGCTCATTGGTCGGCATGTGCTGGATCGCCATTTTTTCATCAACGGTGTAATGCCAGATCAGGTAGCCAATCCGGTTGCCACCCCGGCGTTTGCTCGCCCGCAGCGCCCCGCGTTTCAGTGCCAACGAATGACGTTCGGCACCGGCCGAGTAATTCTGCGTCGAATGGATCGTGATGTAGCGCGGCTTCATCGGACGCACCACTCTCCGCCCGTGGGTTCCCTTCGGCACCATGTCGACCTTCAGGTTCACCTGCCTTATCAATGCCGCAGCACTGGTCGAGGTGTTTACGCTCGTCGTCCCACCCCTGGCTCCACTGCCCCAAATCGGAACCGATGCATCTTCATACCCACCGATCGGCCCGACCTTCATGCAGGAAAACACCGCCAGGGAAAGTGCCGCAAAAGGCAGAACCAAAGGCCATTTCATGCGCTCTCCGTAGCACAGGAACAGCCCAAGGTGAAGCGACGAAACCAGACGACTTACCGAGAACCCTCCCATCTTGCCAAAACCGCAGAAGCCCGCCAACTTCCGGCCGTGCCGAAACCGGCGCATGACCCCACCCCCTGGCTGAACCGGGCTTCCCGCCAGCCAGACTTCGCGCAGCGCCTGGAGCAAGCCTCCGCAGGCGGGGGCACCACTGTGTTCGATCACGTCAGTGAAGCGGCCACCGCTTGGATGATCGTCGTCATCCGACGCACGATCACCAGCCGCAAACGCGTCTGGGTCACCGCCCCTTCGCCAAAACTCCGCGAACGCCTCGCGATCGAACTCGAGCTTTGGAAAGTCGCCGCCCTGATGCTCAGCGAACCTCCGCTGGAAACCGAAGGCGAACTGACCGATGCGGAAGGGGCCGCCAACCGCATCGACACTCTCGATCAAGCCGCCGCCGCCGGGTCCTTCACCATCCTCACCCACCCCGCCGCCTTTTCCGATCCGGCTCCCTCGCCCGCCACCCTCAGCGCCGGGCGCATCGTCCTCAGCCCGGGAAAAACCCACGACCCCGAGAGACTCGCCGCCAATCTCGCCGAGCACGGCTACGAACGCTCCCACCTCGTCCAGGGCCGCGGCCAGTTCGCCGTCCGCGGCGGCATCCTCGACGTCTTCCCATGGCAAGCCGCCGCACCCTTTCGTATCGAGTTCTTCGATACCGACGTCGAATCGATCCGCGAGTTCGATGTCGATTCCCAAGCCTCCATCCGCAAGGTCAGCAAGGCCGACCTCCTGTTGGGCGACCCCGAGAACGACGCCACCGTCGAGTCCTACCGCCGGCCCAACGACCTCGTCATCGCGATCGGTGCGTTTGACGACCTTATCCCCCACATCCAAATCACCGAAAACGCCGCTACGACAAATACCGTAGAAGACTTCTCCACCGCCTGCTTCGCCAACCCCCTCGGCCGTTTCGAAGCCGGCGACTTCGTCCTAGAGCAATCGCGCCGCGACCACTTTTTCCGCCAGCTCGCCGACTGGCACCACGACGACTGGCTGGTCGGTATTGTCTTCGCCAACAAGGGCGAAGAAGAGCGCTTCACCGAACTCGCCGACGAGATCACCCGATTCACATCGCTCCGCGGCGAACTGATGGAAAGCTTCACCGTTCCGTCGGCCAAGCTCGCCCTCATTTCCTCCAGCGAAATCTTCGGCCGCTACCGCAACCCCGCCGCCACCCGCCGCAGTCGGCTTAATCGACAACGCGTCGCCAGCGCCCGCGCCTCACTCGACGACATCTCCGAAGGCGACCTCGTCGTCCACTCCGAATATGGCATCGGCCGTTTTGTCGGCATCGAGCAAGGCGAAGATGAAGAAGACATCACCATCGAATACCGCGATGGCGGCCTGCTCTCCGTCCCCATCGATCAGGCCCACCTCATCGGCAAATACGTCGGACTCGGCGGCAAGGCCCCGATCCTTTCCAAACTCGGCGGCACCGCCTGGAAAAACGTCCGCAAGACCGCCGAGAAAACCATTCTCGACTACGCCGCCGTCATGCTCCGCATCCAGGCCGAGCGACAGGCCGAACCCGGCTTCGCCCACCCGCCCGACTCGCGCTGGATGTGGGAATTTGAGAACTCTTTCCACTTCACTGAAACCGTCGACCAGCGCCGCGCCATCGAGGAAGCCAAGCGCGACATGGAATCCCCACGCCCGATGGACCGCCTCGTCTGCGGCGACGTGGGCTTCGGGAAAACGGAAGTCGCCATCCGCGCCGCCTTCAAAGCCGTCACCGGCGGCAAACAGGTCGCCCTGCTCTGCCCCACCACCGTCCTCGCCGAGCAGCACTGGCGGACCTTCCGCGAGCGAATGAGCGATTATCCGATCCGCATTGACCTGCTCAACCGCTTCCGCTCCCCCGCCGAGATCCGCAGCACCCTCAAAGGCCTCGCCGATGGCTCCGTCGACATTGTCATCGGCACCCACCGCCTCATCTCCGGCGATGTCGCTTACAAAGACCTCGGCCTCGCGGTCGTCGATGAAGAACAACGCTTCGGCGTCAAACATAAGGAAAAATTCAAGGAGCTCTTCCGCCAGATCGACGTTCTAACACTTTCGGCCACCCCCATTCCGCGCACGCTCTACATGGCCCTCATGGGCGCGCGCGACATGTCGACCATCGATACCCCACCGCCGAACCGCGTTCCCGTGCACACCTCCGTCACTCCGTACGACGAACGCATCATCCGCGATGCCATCGAACACGAGATGAAGCGCGACGGTCAGATTTTCTTCCTCCACAACCGCGTCAAATCCATCGAAATGATGCGCCGCAAGCTTGAGGAACTCGTCCCCGAAGCCCGCATCCTCGTTGGCCACGGTCAGATGGATAAAGACGAACTCGAAGTCGTGATGCGCAAGTTCGTCAACGGCGAAGCTGACATCCTGCTCGCCACCACCATCATTGAGACCGGCATCGACATCCCGAACGCCAACACCATCCTCATCGACCGCGCCGACCGCTTCGGCCTCGCCGATCTCTATCAGCTCCGTGGCCGCGTCGGCCGCGCCGGCGAAAAAGCCTACGCCATCCTGCTCCTCCCCCGCGACCAAGCCACCGCCGGCGACGCCCGCAAGCGCATCCACGCCATCAAACAATACACCGCCCTCGGCTCCGGCTTCAAGATCGCCATGCGCGACCTCGAAATCCGCGGAGCCGGCAACCTGTTAGGCACCAAACAATCCGGCCAGATCGCCGCCGTCGGCTTCGATCTCTACTGCCAACTGCTCCGCCAAAGCGTCGACCGCCTCCAAGGCAAGACTCCCAAACAACGCGTCGAAACCACCTTCCGCTCAGACTTCGTCGCCTTCTCCGAAAATGAATACAGGGGAGCGCGGGCGTCCCGCCCAGCGTCTGAAAAATCCGGCGCAGCCGCTACTCCACCATCTTCCATCCACAATCCACCATCTAACATCTCCCCCGATCTCCTCCCCGCCTACATGCCGTCCACCTGGCTCTCCGAAACCCGCCTGCGCATCTCCGCCTACCGCGAACTTGCCGAAACCCTCACCGTCGAGGACCTCGACAAACTTGCCGCCAGCTGGGCCGACCGCTTCGGCAAGCTTCCCGAACCCGCCGCCAACCTCGTCGACGTCACCCGCCTCCGCCTCATCGCCGGAGCCCGCGGCGTCTCCTCCGTCGAGATCAAGGGCCAGCGTCTCATGCTCCAGCGCAACGGCGACTACATCATGCTCGAAGGCCGCCGCTTCCCCCGCCTGACAAGCACCAAGCCCGACGAGAAACTCGCCGAGTCCATCGCCATGCTCCAGTCGCTGTAGGTATCGCGGACAAACCCACACCAGACTCAAGCCGAGCTTTCCCTCACAACGCAATCACCCATCAAACCATCCAACATGAGCCAACCACTGACCATCGTCGCCAACATTCACGCCCACCCTGACAAGATCGAACTGGTCAAAGCCGAATTGGTCAAACTGATCGCTGTCAGCCTCAAAGATCCCGGCTGCATCAACTACGACCTGCATCAGGACAACGAGAATCCCAACCACTTCATGTTCTACGAAAACTGGGAATCGCGTGAGCTGTGGCAGGCACATATGGATACTCCCCACCTCGCCGCCTACGTGAAGGCCACCGAGGGCGCCGTCGCCGAATTTACGCTGAATGAAATGAGTCGCATCAACTGAAGCCCCCAGTCCAGGGCGGGAGTCAAAGGACACCGCACGGAAAACGAGGCCTCAGCATCGACCCTGGGAAACTTCTCAATCCCTCTGGTGGAAAGAGGGATCAGTCACCGAGCCCACCGATTGGAGCGGCTCACGCAGGAGAGCGAATCCTCCAGAAACGAGCCGCCGAACCGGTTTGCCCGTTCCGGGTTGTTCGGTGAGTTTGGGATCGTTCATCCCTTGTTTGACCTCGAAGCGGACGGGAACCTCATCGGCGTTCTGCGGAATGGTCTCATACACATAGGTGGTCATTCCCCACTCTCGCTCCGATCTCTCGGACATCATAGATAAAACTTCGAAATGCCCCACTCGGAAATCAGGCCAGCTCATCTGCCCATGCTCCGAAAAACTCCTCGCTTCCCTGGTGAGCTGATGTAACTGAGGCACGAAATGAGTGAAAGTGATTCCATCAAAGCCTATGCCGTCCACGAAGCAGGCGGAAAATTCGAAGCCTACAACTATGAAGTCGGAGAGCTCGGAGCTGATGAAGTCGAGATCGACGTCCACTACTGCGGCGTTTGTCACAGCGACCTCAGCATGGTCGACAACGAGTGGGGTATCTCTGCCTACCCGCTGATTGCAGGTCATGAGGTGGTTGGGAAAATTGCCAAGATTGGAAGTCAGGTCGAACGCTTCAAGCCCGGCCAAACCGTTGGGCTGGGCTGGCACAGTGGCTACTGCGGTCACTGCACGCCATGCCAGACGGGTGATCAGAATCTGTGCTCGGATGCGCAGCCGACGATCGTCTCTCATCATGGAGGCTTCGCCGAAAAGGTCCGGGCTCAAGATTCCAGCGTGGTGCCCATTCCCGAAGGAGTGGATCTGGAGTCAGCCGGCCCGCTCTTCTGTGGTGGCATCACGGTTTTCAATCCCTTGGTCCAGTTCGACGTGAAATCCACCGACAAAGTGGCCGTGATTGGCATCGGAGGCCTCGGTCACATCGCGTTGCAATTCCTCAATGCCTGGGGCTGCGAAGTCACGGCCTTCACTTCGAGCGAATCCAAACAGAAGGAAGCGATCGAACTCGGTGCCCACAAAACCCTGAACTCCCGTGATCCAAAGGAACTCGAAAAAGCCGCCGGGGCCTTCGACTTCATCATTTCCACCGTGAACGTGAAGTTGGACTGGGACCTCTACATCGGCACCCTCAAGCCCAAGGGACGGCTGCACTTCGTCGGTGCCACCCTCGAGCCCCTCGATGTGGCGGTCTTCCCGCTCATCATGGCTCAAAGGTCGATCTCCGGCTCACCCGTCGGCAGCCCGGCGACGATCGAAAAGATGCTCGAGTTCGCGCGTCTTCATCAGATCCAGCCCAAAGTGGAGGTCTTCCCCATGAGTGAGATCAACGAGGCCTTCGATCACTTGAAGGCAGGCAAGGCCCGCTACCGGATCGTGCTTTCTAACAAGTAGGGACTCGACAAGCAGCGCGCTACTCGCCGTCGTCCTTCATCATCTTGTCGGCCATCCTGAGACCCATAAGCTGAAACTCCTTGAGCTGCTGCTGATGCTCGAAAAAGGCTTCCTGCTGGACGTCGCTGAGGAAGTCGACTTCTTCACGCAGTAAATCCTGCTGGGCTTTCCAAGTCTCTTCGAAGCGCCCCACCATGTCCTCACCTTGCGATTCAAAATAGGCCGCCTTTTGCGAAAAATCCGGAAGCCCCGGCTGGGTCCGGGCCTGGTGCATGACCTCGACCAGTCGTGATTCGGTCTCTTCATCCATCTCCGCGTCCCTGGCCACCATGGCGGCCCGGACACCTTCAAGCTGCTGACGCTCGGGAAGGCGATCCTTGTAGTCCTTGAATCGTTCAAAGTCTTCGTCGTTGTTGAGGAAGGTCCTGATGTCTTCCTCATTCTGCCGGTTGCGCTCCTCCATCTCTTCAACCAGCTGCTTCCTCTCCTCCGGAGTGGCTCCCATCATTTTCATCCCGAACTCCTGCTGGCTCGCGATCTCACCACCGAGCAGCTCGCGGAAATGCTTCGCCTCCTCATCGCTCAGGTCGAGGGTCTCGATGTAGTCCTCATACATCATGGCTACGGCGATCTTCACGCCCTGGCCCATCATCGACTTGCCAGCCGGACTGTCCCACATCTTGCGGATGTTTTTTGAAAAGCCCTGAACTTCCTCCCCTTCCTCAACGCTCCCTCCCTTGCCGGCTCTCTGGAGGGGAATCTCCTGAGCATCCCTGCTCACGACGCGCTTGGGTGTCACCCGCGCGGGAACCTCCGGCGCTTCCATCACAGCGGGAACCGACTTCAACTTGGCGATCCTCCATTCCTGAATTCCAGCCGTCACCCCGATCGCCCCCAAAACCAGAATTGCCACCGATGAGTTTTTCATAAGTCGCGAAAATAGCCATCGAAGCTCCGCCTGTCGACTCCAGAGCTGCCGCCGAATTGGATGGGGGCTAGCGACGCCACGCACCCACCACCACACCCAGTCCGCCGACCAAAAAGATGACCGGAAACCAAAGCGAATAGCCCGGGGCCTTGGACTCCCCGGCAAGCACCGCAAGCTCAGGCTGATTCGGATCGACCTGGCATTCCTGAATGGACGCCGCGGGATAGAGATCCATCAGCATTTCAACCTCATCAATGCGGCTGCTCCACGAACTCCCGCGCAAGCGGTAGCGTTTGCTCTGATACTCCTCACCGTCCCACTCATACGAGTAAAGCACCTGAAAACTCACCTCCATCGGACGACCCGGATCAATCTGACGTTCGGCCATGGTCGACTCCAGAATCACGCAGGGGACCTTCGGCCAGTGATCGATGGCGCGGGCGCGCGAAAAGCTCCTCCACATCAGCCAGGTGAACACGCCCCCAGCCAAAGCCAGCATCAGGCCAATGATGGTTAGATAGACCCTTGCCCCGGTGTTCCGTTTCGCCATACCGCTCCCCCATAGACCTTGAACCCCGGACAAGCCAATGCCGAATCCCTCCCAGCAAACAAGAACCGCCGATTCCTTGGCCCGCATAATGGTTCGACACGGTTTAGCGAGCAACCCACAAGGAGTTCCCCATGCCGCTCGATCTTCTCAAAACCATTCAGCGTCGGGCGCTCAGCGGGGGTCTTGCCGTCCTCTGGATCATCGTTCCTTACGGCCTGCTCCAACAGATCGCCATCCGGGAGGTGCTCTGGGTCACGCCAAGCGGCTTTGACCTCGCGGTGCCGGTCAATTTCCATAGCCTCTGGTTCTATTTTTCCTTCTACGGCCTGCTCGGCTGGGTTGGCCTCGGCGTCGAAGACGCTGTCTATCGACGCTATATCCTTAGCGTGGCCTGGACGGCCTTCTTCTCCCATCTCGTCTTTCTGCTCGTTCCGAATGGCGTGACCCGCGAGGCGATCGATGCCAGATCGGCCCCCATCGCCTATCAATGGCTGGCCCTTGCCGACGAACCACGCAACGCCTTCCCCTCACTCCACGCCTCGCTCTCCATCCTCGCCGGATTGGCTGCCAGTCGATCCCGGAAAATCCACTTTCCCCTCAAGGTGCTCGCCTGGCTGTGGGTCCTCGGCATTTTCTGGTCCACCATCGCCCTGCGACAGCACTACGCCGTTGATCTGATCAGCGGCGGCGGACTGGCGCTGGCCGTCTGGTGGGTCATCGGCCGCGCTTTGCCCTTTCACGAACCCCCTTCGCGGTCTACGAAAGAAGCATGAGCACTTTCGCCGAACAACTGCAGCAGGATCTCAAGGACGCCATGAAGGCCAAGGACAGCCTCCGCCTTGGTGTGATCCGCGCCCTCAAGACCGCCATGACCAACGCCGCCATCGAGAAAGGCGGCCTGGGCACCGAACTCGATGAAGCCGAGTCGACCGCCATCGTCCGCAAGCAGGTCAAGCAACGCCAGGACTCGGCCCAGCAGTTCAAATCCGCCGGCCGCGATGAACTGGCAGCCAAGGAAGACTCGGAAATCGAAATCCTCGAAGCCTACCTGCCAGCCCAACTCGGTGCCGACGAGGTCATCGCCATCGTCGAAGCCGCCATCGTCGAGACCGGTGCCAGTGGCAAGGCCGACATGGGCAAAGTCATGAAGCTCGTGCAGGAAAAAGTCGCCGGCCGGGCCGACGGAAAAACCCTCTCTCAAGAAGTCGCCAAACGCCTCGCCTGATGCCCTGCGCCGCCATCATCGTCGCCTCCGGCCTAAGTCGGAGGATGGGTTTCGACAAGCTCGCCGCCCCCATCAAGGACATCCCCGTCCTGCGGCGCACGGTCAACACCTTCATGGAAGCTCCAGGGATCGATAAGGTCATCGTCGTCTGTCCCCAAGAACGCTTCGACACCCTGCTCTTCGGGGACTTCCCCAAACCACTCATCCGGGTCGATGGAGGAAAGGAGCGTCGGCACTCGGTGGAAGCCGGTCTCGCCGTTCTCGATGAGTCCGACATGATGGTTGCAATTCATGATGGTGCGCGACCTCTGGTGACCGTCGAAATGATTCAGCAAACCATCGAGCAAGCCCGCCAGTGCGGCGCCGCGGCCCTGGCCCGACCCGTGACCGAAACCATCAAGAAGGCGGATCATGAGAACTTCAGTCTTCAAGGAATCGATCGTACCTCCCTCTGGTACACCGAGACCCCCCAGACCTTCCGGACTTCGACCCTGAAGCGGGCCTATGCCGGACTCGACGAGAAAGGCGTTCTTGCTACAGACGAGGTCTCGGTTGTCGAATCGATGGGCATCACCACCAAGCTCATTCACTCGAAGGGTCCGAATCTCAAGATCACTCATCCTTCCGACATCCAACTGGCGGAAGCACTTCTCTCGTGAATGCAGGCAAGCTACCACGAGCTTCGAAGTTCCAAAGGCATCCGCATCGGTCTGGCCAGCATTCCCGAGAGCGAATGTGCCGCCGTCTCCATCCATATCCCGGCCGGAAGTCGCGACGATCCACCAGGCCTTTCCGGATTAGCCCATTTTGTCGAGCACATGGTCTTCAAAGGTACCGAGACACGCGATGCCCGCCAGATCAGCTTCGAGACCGAGGACGTCGGCGCCTCACTCAATGCCTGTACTTCCGAAGACTCAACGGTCTACGAAGCGCGCGGCGATGCCTCAACCCTTCCCTTGTTGGTCGACATTCTCACCAGCATCGTCTGGCGACCGAGCTTTCCTGCCGATGAGATCGCGCTTGAGTGTGACGTCATCGCTGAAGAGATCGTCATGTATCAGGAATCCCCTTCCGACCACATCGGCGATCTGATTTCAAAGGCCCTGTGGTTCCCCCATCCCCTTGGAGAGTCGATTTCCGGGTCGCTTGAAAGCATCAAGCGGATCGACCGCTCGGCGCTGCAGGAATTCGCGAGGCGACATCATTTCCGCGAAGACGTGGTGGTTTCAGTCGCAGGCCCCTTTGATGAAGAGCAAGTCCTGAAACTTTTTGAAGTCCACCTCCCCGCCACCACTTCCAGTTCTGCCAGCACCCTTTACCGGGCATCCGATGATCCGCGCCGTTCGGAAATCGAAGCACGCGACACCCAACAGCTTCAACTGGCCATTGCCTACGCCTGCTTCGGCCGCAGAGACTCACGACGTCATGCCTTGAGATTGCTGGGAATGATCCTCGGTGAAGGAGCGAGTTCACGCTTGTTCCAGGAGCTTCGTGAAGAACGTGGGCTCTGTTACCAGGTCGGATGCGAGGTCACCCTCTTCGAAGACACCGGAGCTTTGGAAATCCATGCCGGACTCGATCCCGCATCCCGTGAGGAAGCACTCGCCTGCATCCACCGTCACCTTGAGAGCCTGTCGAAGCACGGGCCCAACGAAGCGGAACTCGCGCGAGCCAAACGCCTTTGTGCCAGTGCTTCGCGAGCAGCGATGGAGAGCACCGCGACGCATGCCGAGTGGATCGGCGAATGCCTGCTGCAACACGAGCGAGTCATCACTCCACAGGAAGCCATTCAGGTGATTGAAGCCGTGACCTCAAACGAAGTCCAACAAGTGGCCGCGATCCTTTTCACTCCTGCCAATGAGGCTCTCGCCGAAATCCGGCCAGCTTGAGACCACACTTCAATCGTCAAAGTCGTCAGTCAGGTATTTCTCGACCGCCAGGCCGCTGATCGGCTTGCCCTCAAGGATCAGCGTGAAGCGTCCACCGGTTTCATTGGCCAAATCGTTCATCGCATCGGCAGCGGACCCGGGACTCTCAAGCGCGATCGTATCGACCGGAATCGATGACGGGTTCATGCCGTCAATCCTGTTGAGGGTGTAGTCGAGGTCCGACGGCTCACCATCGGAGAGCAGATAGATCGTGTCCGGAGCCGGCGACATGGATAAAGCCATCTTGAGCGGCGAGGACCATACCGTGCCACGCCCGACACTCATCTTACCGATTTCACGAGTGAAGGCCGCTTTGACTTGATCGGTTGCAGGGTGCCATGCGATCGGGGGCACCTCGTTGAGGCCATTCCAGCCATTGTCCTCATGATTGGGACCGGGCGTTTCGATCGTCCATGCCGTCCTTGCGAAGAACAGCACATTGAAGGCCGTTCCGGGCTTGAGCGCACTGATCGAACGGATCAATTCCTTCTTCGCCGCATCGAGCCGGGTGCCACCACTTGCATCCGTGTTCATCGACTCGGAGAAGTCGACAATGTAGGCGATCCTTCTTCCGGACCTTGGTGTTCCAAAAAAGGACGAGCCGCCACCGCCATCACCATCGCCGTCACCTGCCCCGAATCCGGCGGTAAAATCATCATCAATGCCAAACAAGGTCGTCGGATTCGATTCCTCGGGCATCGGCACACTGACCGGTGCCTCCATCGCTGCGGCAAGCACCCTGGCCATCGAGGAACTGGCACTCGTGGGCTTGGGCTTGGCTCCCAGCGCCATGTCTGGACGATCCACCGGATTTTCCTCCTCCACCGGCGGAGGAGCGTAGGTGACAATCGTTTCGGACTGTCTGTAGGCCAGTTGCAGCGAGATGAGATAGAGGATGCCGGCAATCAGCGCAATGATGATCAATGCCACGATCACCGACTGGATCGAGTCGACCCGCCGCTGACGTGCAATCAAGATCTCCAACTGCGCCGCATGCTCAGAGACATGCAGCTCATCGGGGCTTTCAGGCGAAATAATCAATTGGGGCATGATGGAGCTTTTGACCCCACCAATTCACCACAAGCGACTTGGACATGCCAGAGAAACCTAGCGGGTCTGGAAACGAAGGGTAATTTGGCGAGTTCCACTTTCTTCACGGTCATGCAGGGTGATCGCATCGAACTGTCTCAGCGACTCCAGCCCCTTCATGATCCGTGGTAGCTCCTCCTGAAACTCCTCCGCGTTGTCACCAAGAATCACCTCGGCATTCTCATCGAGAAGACTGAGGGTCTCTCCGGCATATTCGCGCAGTGTATCGAGATCCAGTTCGAACCAGGCCCCCTTGCGGGAGCTCGTGGCCTCACTACCTGCACGAGCCATCAGATCAAGCGCCTGGGTTCTGGAGCTTGAGGCCACGAACCAGTCGTCGCTCAGGGTTACCGATGGCTTCACATCATCGGAAAAGGCCATTGCGTCAAAATACCAGGTCACCACGTCGTTTTTCTCCGAACTCGTTGGGACGAGCATGTTGATATCTCCCGCGCCAAGGTCCTTCGCCGACTTGAGCATCGCGCGAATCGAAAGATCCGACTGCTTCCAGGCATCGCCCAGCTTGCTACGGTCCGTCACGGGGGCGACGTAGGATGCGCGGATGAAGCGACCTCCTTCGACCAGCTCCTGGGGCACGCCGGGAAACGGAGGAACCGCGGCATTCATATCAATCACCATCGCACCTTCATTCCCCAGACCTTCGCTCATGGTACTAAGACCGTCGTAGAGATTCAGCAAGTCCTCCCTGAAGAGCTCGTCGAACATCTCGAATCCCTGTTTGAACTCAGCCAGTTCCCCTTCTTCGATGTCGAGCTCCATCAATTTCCCAGTCAAGGCGTAAGCGGACTCAACCATCACCTCGATCATGGCTGAGGCACGTTGGTCATACTCCTCATCCACAACCCAGTTGCCGAACAGCAGCACATTGTCGCCTTCACCGAGGGAAGCCAGCTTGTGTTCCGCCTCGTAGTTGATGCCTCCGCTATCAATTCCGCCAAAGGTGTCGAAGCGCGCACCACCATCAATCGTGATCAGACCACCGAAGGTGCTCGAGTCCATCAACTCCATCAGGGCGTCTTCACGCTCGCCAATCATATCAAGCAGCGCGACCAGCTCCCTCTCGTTTCCAAAACCATCGACCGATGAGATGCCGTCACGGATTCCTGCCGCCATCTCCTTGAAACCTCCGGCGTTGAGAGCACCGATCAAGTCATTGCTACCGTAGAGAAAACCGTGAACGGGTTTACTCAGGTGGGCATCCACGAAGGAAATCGCATCATTCGCAGCCAGCGAACTCTCAAGATTCTCGGCAATCGGGCAGGCTTCGATGCTACCGCCGATATACAAAAGCAGGTAGTCGTCCATTTTACCGGTGGCGACCACCAGCGACTTCGTCTTCAGCGAGGCGAGGATCTTGTCGGTATTTTCCTTACCAAGGGTCGAGTCGGCTTCCTCTCGATCTTCTTCCACGAGCGCAGCCAAGGTCTCGCCCTTCAGTAGAACCCCCTTGAAACTCGCACCCGCTTTCTCGAACTCGATCACTTCCGCCATTTCCGGCGGCACGCCGCCCAGCATCTCCTCAATCTGACCTTCCGCCATGGCCATCGAATCCTCATCAGGAACCTTCAAGCCCGCCAATACCGGCGGCATCTCCGCGCGTTCGATCAGCGGCATGTACTGCCCGATGTCCTTCACCATATCCGTCAACCAAGCTTCCTCGTTCCCAAGGGCCATCATGGCGTCATCCAAATCACCACTTTCGACACCCTCTGCCATGGCACGACTCATCGCGCGCATCTGGTAGTAGCCCATTTTGGCATTCAGCACTTGCAGCGACTTCGTCTGCTCCGCGGTCCCCTTGCCGGTCGCGAGAAACATCTCGTTTCCGAGAAACTGGCCGGCCATGTCCGCCTGAGCTGCGATCTCCTCCTCAGGATTCATGCCTTCCTCTTCCTCAATCACCCCGAGCAAAAACTTCCAGGCGTCGAGGTTTCGTAAATTGCTGACCATGCCCTTGCCGTCGTAAAGCGCCATCACACTCTCAGTGTCCGAGGACAAATGGCCAACAAATCCCAGCTTCGCCGCCCGTTCAGCCGCGGTGGCAGCATCTCCACCGGTCACGACCTCGTCGACCGCCTGATCCACCGTTTCGACGACCTTCGCCACTTCCTCCTTTTTGCATGCCCCAAAAACCAGGGCGGAAACAGGCAACAACACAGACCACGTTCGGGATATTCTCATAACTGGCGCAGAGGCTACGTGGAATCCCGAAGCACGGGCAATTCCAATTACCCGGCAAATTCGTAGAGGTCCCCGCTGATCCTTGAAAAGCTGGCCCTTGCGCGTCAGCAATTCCCGTCCATGGATTACGCACAAGCTCGCTTCGGGCCTTCCTCCACCAAGGATTACGACATGGGGGTTGCGGCCTGCACGAGATTGTGAAAAATTTCACAAGCCTCTGCGCCATGGCCACTACCACCTTTCCCATCTCCCAAAGCGACCGTTTCCCTTTTGATCTCGTCCGTCCTGAGCTGGAGATCGTCGAGGCCGCCATCCGTGATCAGGTCCGCGCCTTTGATCCCGCAGTTGAGCCTTACGTCAGCTACGTTTGCAACACCTCGGGCAAGCGGATCCGCCCCGCCCTCTCCATTCTCGTCGGCGGTGCCCTGGGCAAGCTCGATGAAAACCAGCACAAGATCGGTGTCATTCTCGAACTGATCCACATGGCCACCCTGGTCCATGACGACATCATCGACGGAGCAGTCACCCGTCGCATGGTGCCCACCGCCAATGCCAAGTGGGGTGCCGGGCTCTCCGTGCTCTTGGGCGACGCCTTGTTTTCCCACGCTCTGGCATTGGCCACCGAGTTTGATGAGATTACGATTTGCCGCAAAGTCGGACGCGCCTCGCGAGAAGTCTGCGAAGGTGAAATCGTTCAGACTCAGCGCCGTTTCGACCTTGGACTTACCAAAGCCGACTACTTCCGAATCATTGAAATGAAGACCGGCGCGCTCTTTGCCGCCGCCTCGGGGATTTCAGCCGCCCTTGCCGGTGCCGATGAAGAAACCGAAAAACGCATGTTCAATTACGGCCTCAAGCTCGGGACTGTCTACCAGATCTACGATGACTGCCTCGACCTTGTTGGTAGCGAGGAAGCGGTTGGTAAAACGCTCCGCACCGATCTTGAGAAGGGCAAATTGACCCTTCCCATCCTCAACCTCCTTGAGTCCGCTTCTGAAAGTCAGCGCACCAAGCTCAACAAGCGGATCATCGAACAGGAACCGCTCGATCTCACGGTTCTCGTCGGTATCGCCGAGTATGAAGGTGCCATCGAGTCTGCGGTTGATACCGCGATCGGCATGCTCGATTCCTGCCGTGCCGACCTTTCCGGCCTCCCGGACAGCGAGTACAGCCAGGCACTCCACCAGATCACCCGCTTCCTTGAGTCGCTGCTCAACAAGTGCCGGGGCTGATCGAAAGCAAGCGGCAGTCACTCAATTGACCTTCGGAAGTCCGGCATCGAAAAGCGTCCAGCGCATGCGGGTCCGTCGGCTCGAAAGAACGCCCGGGCACTCTTTTGCCTGCAGACTCTTCTAAAAAATCCCCTTCACCGATCCCGATCATCGGAAGTCAGCCACTAAATCTGTCATAGTTTTCGCGTTGACCCCCCTACATGATGACGTAGCCTCTCGCGCATCGGTCTCCCAACCTATGCGATGTGTGCAGTGTGCCTCCCTCAAAGCCAAGGTCCTCGACTCTCGAATGTCGAAGGATGGCACCACTATCAGGCGCCGGCGCGAGTGCTTGAATTGCAACTACCGCTACACCACCTACGAGCAGATCGAACGGACCGAACTGCGGGTGGTCAAACGGGACGGCACCCGCGAGGCGGTCAACCGCGAAAAAATCCGCAATGGCTTGATCAAGGCCTGCGAGAAACGACCGGTCTCGATGGATCGCATCGATCGAGCCGTCGACGAAATGCTTTCCGAACTTCACCGGGACCACGTCAGCGAGGTCCCCTCCTCCAACATCGGCATCAAGGTGATGGAGAAACTTCATCAGATCGATCCGGTGGCCTACGTCCGCTACGTTTCCGTCTACCGTCAGTTCGAAGATGTCGGCGAGTTCATCCGCGAAATCCAGGCACTCGAGCTGCGAGCCGCCCGTGATCCGATGCAACGACGCCTCTTCAAGGACTGATACCATTTTTCAAGCCTCCTCCTTTTAACTAACCAACCATTTCCTGATTCAATCGAGTGATCGCACTGATCGGCAACCGCCCCGCCATCCAAGTTGGCAACCACCAGGTCTATGACTACGACACCGTCTGGCTCGCTCATGCCCTCGAGCGTGCCGCTGCTGCTGCAGACCGGCATGACTTTCCGTTTCTCGAAGAGATCCGCCAAGGCGTCGAAGAATATCTCGAGACCAAATGCTCCCTGAGCCTGCTTCCGCTTCAAACGCTTTACGAGCGGATGCGCAAGATGCTCGAAAAGATCGGCTGCCATCTGATCGCCGAGCAACTCGAGCCGCTCGCCCCACCCGTCACCCTTTCACTAACCCATGCCGCAAGACGTGCGGGAAACGGTTACGAACTTGCCTTCTTTCAATGCTTGCGAGCGGAACTCCAAGAGCTGCGCGGGGCCGGGGCCGAAGAAATTCGCTTCACGGGACTCCGCGAATCCGTCCAGATGCTGCGCGGCAAGGATACCTGGGATGTCCAATGCGATCAGCTCCTCAACGAAGTCCGGAGCTTCCTCGGGAATCAGGGCCGCGACTATCAGGCAGTCGCCCGACCGCTGCGATTCCACGTCGAAGGTGAACGAATCGATTGATTTCCAAGGCCCTATAAACCTTCTTCGCCATGGCAGAGACCACGCTTTTTGAAAAAATCTGCGCCAAGGAGATCCCGGCCGCGATCGTCCATGAGGATGATCTCTGCGTCTGTTTCAAGGACATCTCTCCTCAGGCTCCAATCCATTACCTCGTGATCCCCCGCAAGCCAATCCCCCGGGTTGGCGAAGCCGGCCCCGAAGATCAGAGCGTGCTTGGACACCTTCTGCTGACAGCTTCACAGATCGCCAAAAACGAAGGCTTCTCAGATAACGGCTTTCGCCTGGTGATCAACAACGGCCCGGATGGCGGCGAAGCGGTGCCCCATCTTCACGTTCACCTGCTGGCAGGACGCCCGCTCAAATGGCCTCCTGGCTGACGGTTTGGTGAGGAATCCCGGAAAGTTCGGGATTTATCATTCGGCAATTTGGCTTTAGGATCCCTCTGTGATTCTTCGCATCCTCAGCATCCTACTCGTCCTCCCGGTCCTCATGGCTTCGGCGGCAGACGAGAGTGTCCGGGTTTCCGTCCTCGGCTACCACGACTTCTCCGAATCCGACGACGAGACCGAGATGAAGATCCGGACCTCGAAGTTTCGGCGGCAAATGGAAGCCATCCGCGACCTCGGATTGAACGTCATCTCGATGGAGGACTTCCAGGCCTGGAAGCGCGGCGAACGGTCAGTGCCCGACAAGAGCATCATGATCACCATCGATGACGGTTGGAAATCGGTCTACGACGAAGCCTTCCCCATCCTCAAGGAACTCGGTTACCCTTTCACCATTTTCCTCTACAAGTCCTACGTCGACGGCGGTGGCCGCGCGCTCACCACGCCGATGATCAAAGAGATGATGGAGCATGGCGCGACCATCGGCAGCCACTCCGTCAGTCACCCCTATCCCGCTACAGTGAAGAAACACCGAAAAGAAGGTCCCGATGCCTACGACCAGTTTCTACGGAACGAGATGGGCGAATCCAAACGCTTCCTCGAATCGAAGTTTGGCAAAGCGGTCACCAGCTACGCCTATCCCGGAGGTTTTCAAACTCAGGAAATGTTCACGCTCGGTGACGAGTTCGGTTACGGACACCTCTTCACTGTTTTGCCCGGCAAGGTTCGCCGCGACACCCCCGACCACTCGTTGCCCAGATATATCATCCTCGGGACCCACGATCATATCTTCGAATTGGCCACCGCTTTCAACGATACCCCGGGAAACCCTTCACGAGGTAGTAGCGATCTGGTTCAGACCACACCCTTCCCTGTCCAGCCCGAACCTGGCCGCATGATCGACCAACGCCTGCCACTCATCTCCGCGGATCTATCAGATGCCGGTCCGATTGACCCCGAATCCGTCGTCATGAGCGTCGGAGGTTTCGGCCAGGTCCCCGCCACCTTCGACGAAGAAACAGGCACCGTCTCCTGGCAGGTCAACCGGCACCTTCGTTCACCTGGCCTGCAGGTGCGGATCAGCTGGAAGGATCCTGAAGGCAAGGCCCCCGAAGTCCCCCTGCGCTGGAACTTCAATATCGATCAAGAAGCCGCCTACGTGCCGCAGAACTGAGACGCTCATCAACTGGGCCATGCCTTGATCTGGCTTCCCGAACCCACTCCAATTTTTCCAAATTCCCGACTATGTTCTCATCACTCAGTGACTCCCTCGAAAAAACCTTCCGCAACCTCCGAGGTGTCGGGAAAATCTCCGAAAAGAACATCACCGATGCCCTGCGCGAAATCCGCGTGGCACTGCTCGAAGCCGACGTCGAATACAGCGTCGCCAAGGAATTCATCTCTCACGTCAAGGAGAAGGCGGTGGGTGCCGATGTGCTCAAGTCGATCAAACCCGGCGAACAAATCGTCAAAATTTTCCACGACGAACTCGCCGAACTGTTGGGTGGGGATCAGGTCCCGCTCAATCTTGAAGGAACCAGCCGCATCCTCCTCTGTGGCCTGAACGGCGCCGGCAAAACCACCACCGCCGGCAAGCTCGCCAACCGCCTCAAGCGCGAAGGCAGGAAGCCACTGCTGATCGCCTGCGACCTCTACCGCCCGGCCGCGATCGACCAGCTGGCAACCGTCGGCAAGCAAGTCGGCGTTCCTGTTTACACGCCGGACGCCTCCGAGACCGACGTCGTCAAGGTCGCCAGGGAAGCCCTCGCGTGGGCGGAAGAGCAGGGTGGCGACGTGATCATTTTCGACACCGCCGGCCGCCAGGAAATCGACGAACGACTCGTCGAAGAACTCAAGACCCTCCACGCCTTCCTCGAACCCCACGAAACTCTGCTCGTCGCCGATGCTGCTACTGGCCAAGGCGCGGTCAGCGTGGCCAAGCACTTCAACGAAGCCGTCGGCATCAGTGGCATCATCCTGACCAAACTTGATGGCGATGCCCGTGGTGGCGCGGCGCTATCGATGAAGGCCGTGACCGGCAAACCCATCAAGTATGCCGGTGAAGGTGAGAAACTCGATCAGCTCTTTGAATTCCACCCGGACCGCATGGCCGACCGCATCCTCGGCATGGGCGACGTCGTCGGCATGGTCGAACAAGTCGCCGGCCGGATCGACGAGAAGGACGCGATGAAGTCGATGGAGCGGATGGCCGCCGGCAAGTTCGATTTCTATGACTTCCTCGATCAGATGAAGATGATCAGCAAGCTCGGCGACATGAAGGGTCTGATGTCCCTCATCCCCGGCTTCAACAAGATGAAGAAGCAACTGCCCGATGCCGCCTTCGACCCCAAGCGGATGAAACGTACGGAAGCCATCGTACTTTCGATGACTCCCGACGAACGCCGCCGTCCTGAGATCATCAAGGGCTCGCGACGCAAGCGCATCGCCGCTGGCTCCGGCGCCACCCTGGTCGATGTCAATCGCCTGCTGAAGCAATTCGGTGACATGCGCAAAATGATGCGCTCGCCGAAGAAGATGCAGAAAATGATGGGACAAATGGGCGGCATGCCCGGCATGGGCGGCGGCATGCCCGGACTCGGCGGTGGCGGCGGTGGCATGCCCGATCTCGGCGATCTCGATGGTCTCTTGAAAGGTTTGGGGAAGAAGGGAAGATAGGACTCAGGCCTGACCACGATAATCATTGGCGGAAAAGGGAGGCCGTGACAGCTTGAGAAGTGCATCTACTCGTCACCGGCGCCAACGGCTACATTGGCTTGAGGCTGATCCCCGCTCTGCTGGAAGCCGGGCACCGGGTCACCGCTGTGGTTCGGGATCGCCGACGCTTCCCCTTCGCGGACTTTCCCAAATCAGAGGATCGACTCAGGATCCTCGAAGGCGATTTCCTCAAGCCGGAAAGCCTGCCTGGGTTTCCAGAAGAAATCGATGCCGCTTACTACCTTCTTCATTCGATGGGGGGCGGTGGAGACTTTGCCGAAAAGGAGAAAGCCGTGGCGAAGAGTTTCGTCGCAGCCCTTGATCAGACCAACTGTCGCCGGATCATCTACCTCGGTGGCCTCGTTGATCAGAACAAGGAACTATCCGTCCATCTCCGCTCCCGTCAGGAGGTGGAGGCCCTCTTGGATTCCGCCAAAGCCGGGCTGACGGTCCTGCGTGCATCGATCATCGTCGGTTCCGGCTCTGCCTCGTTCGAGATCGTGCGCGATCTGGCGGAAAAGCTTCCGGTGATGATCTGCCCCCGCTGGGTCGGAACGCTTTGTCAGCCGATCGCGATCAGAAACGTCATCGACTACCTAACAGGTTTGCTCGATCACCCCGACACCGTTGATCGGACCTTTGACATCGGAGGCCCCGAGGTGCTGCGCTATCGGGATCTGCTCGAAGGCTACGCCAAAGTGCGCGGCTTGAAGCGCTTGTTCATTCCAGTCCCCTTTCTTTCTCCAAGTCTCTCGTCCTGGTGGCTCTACGTGATGACATCCACCACCTTCTCGCTGGCGAGGGCCTTGGTTCAGTCGATGAAGAATGAAACCGTCTGCCGTGACAAAGCGATCCGGGAAGTGATCCCGCTTCCCTTGATCAGCTATCACGATGCGGTGGAGCTTGCGCTGGCGAGAATCGCCCAAAACCGGGTGCCTTCGCGCTGGGCGGATTCCTTGCAGGCAGGAACCATGGACCCGGATTTCATCAATGCGATTCGAGTTCCTGAACATGGAGTCTACAGCGACAACCAAGAGGTCGATCTCACCGCATCGCGCGAAGAAGTCCTGAACGCGATCTGGTCGATCGGTGGTCAGAACGGTTGGCCATCGATGAACTGGGCGTGGAAGATCCGGGGAGTGCTTGACCGGCTCAGCGGAGGGACCGGTCTGCGCCGAGGCAGACGCCATCCTTCCAAACTCCGACCAGGTGACCCACTGGATTTCTGGAGAGTCCTGGTCGCTGATCGCACTGCGGGACGCCTGATGCTCTATGCGGAAATGAAGCTTCCAGGCGAAGCGTGGCTCGAATTCTCGATCGAGAACGGCCGCCTCCGGCAGACTGCCACCTTCCGGCCTCAGGGTCTATTCGGTCGGCTCTACTGGTTCTCGGTGCTGCCCTTCCATTGGCTGCTTTTTCCCGGCATGGCCCGCCGACTTGCGGCTGGTTCAAATTAGTTGCCACCTCGCCTCAGATGGGCAATTTTATGCAAACCATCATGACTTCTCTATCCCGACGCCGCTTTCTTCAATCGTCCGCTCTACTCGCCAGCAGCACTTGGGCACCCAATCTTCTGCTCGGCGAAGACAAACCCCTTTCACAGCTCAACATCGCCGCCATCGGTTGTGGTGGCAAAGGCCGGAGTGACATTTCCGAGATCTCGCCGGGCAATCGGATGATCGCACTTTGCGATGTGGATCACCAGCGCGCCGGGGATGCCTTCAACAGTTATCCGGATGCCAGGCAGTTCTTCGACTACCGCGAAATGTTCGCCGAAATGGCGGACCAAATCGACGTGGTCACGGTCTCGACACCCGACCACATGCACTTCCCAATTGCCGTCGAAGCCATTCGCCACGGCAAACCACTCATGGTTCAGAAACCACTGACGAATAACATCTGGGAAACCCGACAGCTCGGCGAGTATGCCAGGAAAAAGGGTGTGCTGACCGTGATGGGAAATCAGGGAGCCACTACTTCCGGCACCCGACTGCTCCGTGAGTGGATCGAAGCCGGCCTGATCGGTGATGTAACCGAAGTCCACTACTGGACCAACCGGCCAATCTGGCCGCAGGGCCCAGGCCTCGAGTTTCCCAGCGAGCCGGTTCCCGACTACCTCAAGTGGGATTTGTGGCAAGGCAGCGTCGCCACCGACCGACCCTACAGCCCGCGCATCCACCCCTTCGCCTGGCGCGGCTTCTGGGACTACGGCTGCGGCGCGCTCGGCGACATCGGCTGCCATAGTTTCAACTCCGCCTTTTGGGCCCTCGATCTCAATGGTGACTTTGTCGTCGAAGCCAGCAAGGTCTCACCCTTCGACGAAAACATCGCGCCCAAGCGCTCGACCATCACCTATGATTTCCCGGCAAAAGGCGATCGGGCAGCGGTCAAGATCATCTGGCAGGACGGTGTTGGAGACCCGAACACCGACAAGGAGTTCCTCCGCCCACCGGGCATCCCGAAGGACCTCAAGCTGCCCTCAGATTTCGGTCAGGTGTTCGTCGGAACCGAAGGCGTCATTTACGTTCCCGACGCCTACTGCTCGGCGACACCACAGGCCTTCCCGAAGGAACTGATGACCAAAGCACGGAAGATCGAGCGCGTCTATCCACGTGTCATCGGCGGGCCGACTCAGGAACTTTGCCAAGCCGTCCGCGGTGATGGACCTGCACCAGTTTCGAACTTTGTCGACCATGCCGGACCACTCACGGAAATGGTCCTTGTTGGAAATCTCGCCGTCCGTCTCGGCAAGAAGATCGACTGGGACTCTGACCAGATGAAGGCACGAGGACTCCCCGAAGTGGACGCCTATCTGAAACGCAAATACCGCGCCGGCTGGGAACCCGAACTGGTCTGAGAACGCCGGGCTCGATCCGCAGATGCACCGAAACTCTCGGGCACTGCGGAAGACCTAAAGTGGCACTCCAAAAAAGTCATTCAGCACGTCGCGATACACGTCGCGCTTGAATGACGGCAGCCAGTCGAGGTCAAACTCATCCGGCAGGATCCAGCGGTACCCGGAAAACTCACGCGGCTCCCGGCTCACGTCAATCTTCGCCTCGTTCGACTTGAGTCGGCACAGGAAGTAAACCTGCTCCTGCCCCTGGCAGCCGTGTTTGCGTGCCTTCTTGCGGCGCACTTCCTCAGGGTAGAGATAGCGATATCCTTCCCGTTGATCGATGACATCGTATTCCTTCGGCTTCAGACCGACCTCCTCCCTCACCTCACGGTAGAGGGCTTCAAGCGGCGTTTCACCCGCGTCCACACCACCTTGCGGAAACTGCCAGGCACCAGGAATCGTCCATCGCTCACAAATGAGCAATTGGCCTTCTCCACGGGTAATCAGGGCGGCGACATTCGGACGGAAACGAACCACGGCGGAATGGTAGGCATTTTCAGTGCCATTCTCAATCATTAACTTTACTGAACCATTACAATCACGCGCTGGTCAGACCCTGATTCGTGGTGTTTGATTCCTCATCATGAAATCCATCACCGCCATTTTCGCGCTCGTCGCTCTCCTCGTCGCCATTCCTGCTCAAGCCCAACAGAATGGTGGCAATACGAACAACCCGAACGAAACTGGAAATGAGGAAACCACCGCGACGGAAAGCGACGGTCCTCGGCGCTTTTGGCAGGCAAGTCTGCCAAGCGGACACTACATGGTCGCACTCGACCGAATTTCCAACATCAGCATGCACGAATACCTGCTCGATGGCCAACTGATCATCAATGAAGTGACCGTTGATACCACGGGTCGTGCCCTCGCCCGATTCTATCACATCGCTCCCCTCTCAGAGGCGGGAGGGCGGGACGAAATCACACGCGTGGTGGATCGGGGTCGGGAACTGCTCGACCGCGCCGGACAGAAAGCCGGAACCGACGCCCACAACATGGCGCAGAAGACCTACCCAACGACCACCCATGCCGGGACCATCGAATTTCGGATCCTCGACAAACGTGATCTCTCCGCCCTTTACGGCAGCCTAAGAAAGGCGTGGGAAAGCGGCAAGGGCCGCAAGCTGACCATCAAATAATCAAGGGGGCAACTCAGGCTTACTCCGGCTCCTCCTTGGGCTCCGGAGCCACGGGTTCGGCTTTCCCCCGGATCGAATCAAAGAGGGACCCGACCCCCTTCGCGACATCCTCCGCCTGACGAATCACGTCATTTGCTTGGTCAAGAGAGGTGCCGTCCCCGTCGAAGAGCAGCTTCCCGGCATCCAGCAAGTCGTTCCCCTGCTCAAGCACCGCCTTCCCGTCCTCAAGGGCCGAATCCATATCCCCGGATACGACCTGACGGGTGAAGCGAAGCACCTTGTCCCCGGTTTCAGGAAGGAGTTCGAACATCCGCTCACCAGCTGCATCGATCAGACGGTCGGTGAGATCCTCCTTCGGATCGTCAAGCGTCCCGGTGATTCTCAAAGGCGTCCACAGCAATCCCCTTTCCCCGGGAAGAAAAACCTTCGTCTCGGCCCCGGGAATCCTGGCCAGCGTCCCCGGAGCGAGACCCAGCCTGAAACGCCCGTCGATCCGCTCATCAGGATCCATTCTCAGCATGCCTTCAAGACGAACCAATCCATCACTCCCGAGCTCAAGGTTCGAAACCGTCAAACTACCATCCTTCCAGTAGTAATCCGTCCGCGCATCGTTCAACGAGAGCCTCCTGAAACGCGGATTGCCACCGTAGGCGGCCAGATGATCCAGCACGGGCAGGGCCGTCAGGGTACCATTGAGCACTTCGAGCGAACCATCGATCGTCAAACCACTTCCCGAGTCACCGACGGAAAACTCGGACTCGATCCTCCCCTCAAGCCGCTGCTTCCAGTCTTCCGGCAGCACCTCCGCCGCCATCACATCGCGCAATCGTCCACCGAAGGCGAATCCTTCACCTGTCAGCGAGGCTTCTCCCACGAGTGCCAGCCGTCCGGATTCGTAAACGGAGAATTCGGAATCCGTCAAATAGACCCTCAGATCCTGATACCGCATCCGAGCCTGACGCAGCTCCAATGGCGGCACCTGATCCCATGGCAGTCGCACCTGACCGCCGTTGGCCTCGACTTGATAACTCTGATTGGAAACCTCGGGACGTACGGTCCAGCGGGTTCCCCCAAAGACCGCTCTTCCCGCCTTGAGTTTGACTTCAAGAGACGAGCGGACCACCTCCAGATCAGTCAGGACCACCTCGCTCGGGAGTAGCTCCGAATACCAGGCGGAACGTTTCTCGATCACCTCGACCGACCGCGGCGTTCCCTCGATTTCCCCCGGCAAGGGCTCGACCTTGGCCTCGGCACTCAAGTCGAGAACCACCTCCAGATGATTCAGCCTCGCCCCACTCACCTGAACCACCCCCGAACTGACTTTTCCGAGGCCAATACCGAGATTCATCCCGTCCGCATGCAACTCCTCGACCAATCCCTCGCCCATCGCGTCAAAGGACTCGGTGCTGACCGAAGTCCCGTCCCAGCGGAATTTCCCGAACTCCGACTTGGCGCCAAGTCCCTCACCTGCCGCATTCGACAGCATCACACGGAAGTCCTCGCTGTGCAGCCAGGACCGCAACCACAAGTAGCCTCCCGCCATCGCCATGACGACCACGGCGGCCAGCACCAACAGTCCTCGAATCCACCAGGATTTGCCCGTCTTCGCCACCCCACGGCGGCGTCTTGCTCTGCGACTCATGCCCGACAGCATGCTCGATTCTGAGTTCGCCGCAAGCCGCTTGCACCGCAGCCGCTCCAGACTACACTGCCACCCATGCAAGAGGAAATCAAACTCGCCCGCGACGTCGAGGCCATCCAGATCCCCAGTGGCGACACCCTGACCCTGCCGGTCGGGACACCTGTTTTCATCACCCAACGCCTCGGAGGCACCTTCACCGTTGCCACTTCGGGCGGTCTCGCCCGCATTTCATCGAAGGACGCCGACGCCCTCGGAATTGACCTTGAGGAGCACAAGGAGAAACAGGCTGAAGCCGAACGCCTCAAGGATGCCCCGGTCGAAGAACAGGTCTGGGCGCAACTCAAGGAAGTCTACGACCCCGAGATCCCCGTCGACATCGTCAACCTCGGCCTCGTCTACGATTGCGCGATCAATGAGGAGGACGGAAAGAAGACCGTCGCCATCAAGATGACCCTCACCGCCCCCGGTTGTGGCATGGGCCCGGCAATCGCCGCCGATGCCCAGTCGAAGATCATGACCATCGACGGCATCGAAGACGCCCAGGTCGAACTCGTCTGGGACCCTGCCTGGAATCAGGACATGATCTCCGAGGAAGGAAAAATGAAGTTGGGAATGGTCTGAGCCAGGGAACCACCATGCCAAAAACCCGGATCTTCACCCTGGCCGCCCTTGGCATGGTCTTGATGGCGGTCCTGCTGGCATCCTTCAACTACCTCCTCGCGGCCCTGATCGTCCTCGCAAGCGTGGTCATTGGCGGCATCGCTTTGGCCATCACTGCCTGGCGGTCGGGCATCTGACGAAGATGGATGCCGTTGATCTGCCGACGAAGAGGAAGACTCCATGGAAGCGATGGCTCGCCGATTGGCCTGCCTTCGCCGAGCAACAGCAGCAGCTTCTCCTGAAAGAAGGCTTCAGCCTTGAGGAAATTCAGGAGCTTTATGGCTCGGCTCTCCCCAAGCCCCGCCCCCCGGCGTCTCAATGATCACGCGCTCTCCACGTTGAGCCAAGTAAGTCGTCGACGGACTCAATCGCTCGGAAACCCCATTGGCTTTGATCCGGATCTGCCTGCCCGGGCTCCCGTCTCCTCCTTTTTCAATTCCACGGGACCTCGTCGTCCGGCGCTGGGTCAGGAAGGAAACGGTCAAGGGCGCGAGGAATTCCAGCTCACGGATGATCCCGTCGCCTCCGTGAAACTCTCCTTCGCCACCCGATCCCCTGCGGATTTCATGCCGCCATACCCGCACCGGATAGCGGTGTTCGACCACTTCAGGATCGGTGAGCGCGGTATTCGTCATGTGGACATGCCGTCCGCTGGCACCGGCAAATCCGGGACCCGCACCACTGCCACCCGCAAGAGTTTCATAATAACCGAAATCCTCGTTCCCAAAGAGGAAGTTGTTCATCGTCCCCGGCCCGTTGGCTGCCAAACCAAAGGCCTCTAACAGAATATCAGTCACACGCTGGCTGACCTCGACATTCCCCCCGACCACCGCCGGAGCCTTCATCGGATCGGCATAGAACTTCGGATTGAGAAATCCCGGAGGAATGACGATCTCGATCGCTTCCAGCAGCCCCTCATTCAAAGGCACATCATCATCCAACCAAAGACGCAGCACGTAGAGCGTCACACTCCGGATGATCGCCGGGGTGGCATTCAGGTTCCGCGGATGGACCGCACCGCTCCCGCTGAAATCGATCCGGGCCCGGCCATTGCAGACCTCGACCGTCACGACCAGCGGAGTCCCGTCGTCAAGCTCGGTCGAAACCCTCCGCCCCATCCTCCGATCCCCCAGCTTGCGCTTCATCAGCACTGCCGAGTGGTCGATGATCCGCGCAAGCTGCGCGCGCACCAGCCCGGATCCATGCTGCTGCGCCAAGCTCCT
Source organism: Haloferula sp. (assembly GCF_049672945.1). Classification (NCBI taxonomy): domain Bacteria; kingdom Pseudomonadati; phylum Verrucomicrobiota; class Verrucomicrobiia; order Verrucomicrobiales; family Verrucomicrobiaceae; genus Haloferula; species Haloferula sp. The sequence continues at coordinate 35,277 of NZ_JBATWY010000036.1, forward strand.
GATCATCTCACGCCCCATATGGCAGGAGGCCAACTGCGCCTCCACATCCGCCAGATTGTCGGCGGGTCGCCGCGAAGGATAGACCGCCCCTCTCAGCAAGCCTTCCAAAGTGTCCCACTGCGGCTCGCCATTCCTTACAAGCAGCATCGGCGCAATCACCACCCCTTCCTCCGCCAAACAACGCGCATCCGCCGGCATCGAACCCGGTGCCTTACCCCCCAGTTCGGCATGGTGCGCGCGATTCGCCACATAGCCTAACAGCACTCCCTCCTCATCGTGAATCGGTGCAATCAGCGTGACATCCGGCAAATGAGATCCGCCTGCACCGGGATGGTTGGTGATCGCCACATCGCCAGGCCCCATTTCAAGGCGAGCCCGCGTCTCTCGAACACAAACGCCCAAGGCCCCAAGATGCACCGGAACATGCGGCGCGCTGGCTACCAAACGACCATCGACATCCAGCAGCGCACAGGAAAAATCCAGGCGCTCCTTCACATTCGTCGATAGCGCCGTGCGCCTCAGTGCCTCGCCCATGGCCGACAGGATCCCTTCGAAGCGACTCCGGAAAAGCCCGGCGATCACCGCCGGGGAAACCTCCGAAATTTCCTCCGTCAATGATTCCGTCCTTTCAATCAGAAGTGTCCCACGCGAGCCATCACGAATCGACCATCCCGCCGGCACCACACAGGTGGAAAACCGATCCTGCAACAAAGTCGGGCCCGGTTTGGCATCTTCGGCAAAACTTTCCTCCTCCAGAGGCGTCGCCCGATCCTCGGCAATGACCCGTAGACTCACCACCTCGATCTCCTTCGCCGCCGATGGCGAGTAGCCGAAGATCCGGCGATAGGCCTCCCCGAAATCCTCACGCAGACCCGCATCACCACGGTCATCGACTTCCACATCAATCGTTGAATCCTGTCCCATCAACCGCAGCCCCGCGATCCGGCGCACGCTCGGCTGCGCGACCCCCAAAGCCGTCGACGTTTCATCGACCATTTCCTTCCAAACATCATCCAGCTTACAGCCAGTCAACGGCTCAAGCATTTGTCTAACAGACTGCTCCTGACGTAAAGCACGCTCCAAACCCCAGGCACTGAGCAAGCCCGCATCCGCAGGTACAAGCACCTTCGATACTCCCAACCTCTCGGCTATCGCACAGGCATGCTGAGGTCCGGCACCGCCGAAAGCGAGCAGCGCGTGATCCTCGATCGCCACCCCTTCACTCACACTCACCGAGCGAATCGCCTCGGCCATCTTTTCCACCGCAATCGCCCGAATACCCGAGAGCAAGGTGCCCTCATCTTCCACCAACTCGCCCTCGACACGCATCGCTGCGACCAGCTCCTCAAATCGCAATCGCGCTGCCGCTTCATCCAGGGGAATCCCCGCTTTTCCGGCATCCATCAGGCCGAGCAGCAAATTGACATCTGTTAGCGTCAATGGACCACCCCTGCCATAGCACGCCGGTCCCGGATCGGACCCGGCGCTTTCCGGTCCAACCTTCAACTGACCATCATGCCAGCGACAAATCGAACCACCACCCGCCGCCACCGTCTCAATCTTCAGGCTCGGGGCCACCACCCGCGCCGGACCGATCTGCTGTTCCTCGCGATAGGAAAATGGACCGTCGATCCTCGCGACATCCGTGCTGGTCCCGCCCATGTCGAAGGTGATCAGCTTGGGAAATCCCGCCGCCCTTCCCAACTCCGCGGCACCGATCAATCCTCCCGCCGGACCTGACAACAACGAGTCTTTCGGATGATAGCGATCAGCAGGCATCAGCCCCCCGGCACTGGTCATCAACCATGGATTCGATCCGCCCAGCGGCTCGCTTACCCGTTCAATAAAGTGCCGCATCACCGGCGCAAGAAACGCATCGCTCACCGCCGTCTCGGCCCGAGGCAGCAGCCGGATCATCGGTGCGACCTTTGAAGAAAGGGTCACCTGCTCGAAGCCTTCCTCCCTCAACCATCGTCCTACCAATTGCTCATGCTCCGGCGATTTCCAGGAGTGCATCAGTGCTACCGCCGCCGTCGTCATCCCCTCGCCAAGCACCTCACGCGCCGAGGCTCTCACCCCGGCCTCATCAAGCGCCAGCAACTCCGAGCCATCCTCCGCCAAGCGTCCACCAATGCCGATTACCCGCTCAGCCAGCGGCTCACACAGCGGCTGCTTCAGCGAAAAAAGAGCATCGCGCCGCTGATCACGAATCACTAACAAATCCTCAAATCCCCGAGTCACAAAAAGAGCCAGCCTCGCCCCTTTCCGCTCCAGCAAAGCATTCGTTCCGCGAGTCGTCGCCACCCGGAAGTCCATCAGCGGAAAATCATCTCCCGCCGGCGTCCCCGTCAGCCATCGCGCCGCCACCACCGGCGCTTCCTCACCGCCATCGAGTTCCAGAATCCCAGCTTCGACACCACCCTCGATCCGCAATTGCCGATCCCGGTGTTCGATCACCACCGCTCCATGCTCCGAACGCCAGCCGACCAGCAGACCATCCGGGACTTCATCCTCCAAGCGCCACCAGCCCTCGTCATCCTGTGAAATCCGGACCCGCATCCGGCCGTCGGAAAGCACCTTGCAGCGTCGTTCCTCGCCCTCAGGCGTCAGACACCAGGCATCCGTGAAGGTTCCACCCGTATCGACCCGGATCTTCCAGCACATCTCGGAGCTCATGCCGCCACTCCGATCTCACCCAGCCGCTTCCTGATCTGCGCAAGCACCGTGTCGAACGCCATCCCTTCGAGATCCGGCGAACTACTAGAAGTCACGTAGCGTGGCACCGAGCCCGTTGGAACACCAAGCCAGGCATCCAGCTTGGCCGGTTCAAACTCACGGTGCTGGTCGGCCCGGTGATACTGCAGCGCCATCGGAATCGACCTGAGTTCGTAACCATTCCTCTGGACGTTGTCGGAAACCCGCAACAGGGCTTCCCAAGCCTCTTTCAGTCGCGCAGGAGCCACGTCCATGACGAAGATGACCCCGTCGATTTCCCGAACAAGCAACTCTTCTGCTGCATTGTAAGGCACCTTGCCGTGCAGCGTCACCAGTGAGACGTGCAGGACACGGCCATTTCCCAGGAAATCATAGTCGGTCCAGGTGGCGCGATGCACCCGCAGATCCCCGATCTCGTGTTCGCGAGGCGGCACCGCTCCATAGCGCTCGGCGACACCCTTGAGTATCGAAAGCTTGCCGGAATCCGGAGCACCGGCGATCGCCACCTTCACGAAATACTCGCGACCATCGGAAGACCGCCTCATCTCCTAAATCGTGATCACATCTTGCCGAGTTCGCGGGCGGCGATGATCAGCGTTTCGCGCACGCCGGGAGCGAAACTTCCGTCGGTCTGAACCGCCAGCAGCACCGAACCCTCACGGATGAATTCAATTGGGGCGTTGTTGCACTGGAGCTGGACCTTCCCACCACCAAAATCGAGGTTGGCGAGAACCCGCTTGATGCCGTCGATCATGCCGATATCCGCGCTGGCGACGCGACCGAGGTGGCGAATGCCGGGAAGACCACGCGAGCGCTGCAGGATTTCGCTTTCACTGAGTTCGCGATCCACACCGAAGATGGCACGCAGTTCCAACTGGCGAATCGATGTCGAATCCGACTCCTCGGATGAAGTCGCCGTCGCCGCTGGAGTTGCAGCAGGTGCAGGAGCCGGCTCAGGAGTCGCAGCAAGAGGCGGCGGGGTGCTGGCAGGAGTTGAAGGTGGCCCACCTGCGGCAGCAGCCACCGCGGCGGCCACCGCGTCGGACGGCCCGCTGGTCTTTGCTTCGCTGAAGGGAGATGCCGCAGCAGGCTCTGATTTCGCGGTATCCGCCACGGCGAATGGCGAATCCTTGCTGGCGGCTGGCGATGGAGAGCCCTCGAAAGGAGAGCCGCCAAAGCCCGCGACCGGTGGCTCGTAGCCGAAGGGTGATTTGCTATCGCCCGTCGAAAACGGCTCATTGCGCTTGTCGGGCGAATTTCCCGCACCACCGGGTGTCAAACGGGTCGCCTCGTCATCATCCATTGAAAAGGGCGACTTGCTGCTCTCCGGAGAGGACGCAAAGGGGCTCTCCGCAGCATCATCGATGGCGAAAGGGCTGCGGGCAGGCGGCTCCGAAGCAAATCCTTCCTTCGGTTCGAAAATTCCTTTGTCTTTACTCATTGATCCAGAGAGGTCGTTGTTGGGGAGGTCATTCGCGGGGTTGGCTGGAGTTACGTTAATCTACGTGAAAAGTCTAGCCTCCAAAATCAACAAATTCACCATTCCGCCGCCAATCACCTGAGTTTCCGCTTCAAACTCAGCTTCGTCGCCCGTGAGACGCGGTCGACGAAGAGCACGCTGTTCAGCTTTCTTAGCAGGCGTAGCCTGCGTCAGATCGATGAAATACGCGGACCAGACTTTCCGAAATCAATCGCTGGATGGCTCGATCCACGGCTTCATCGCGCCAAATCCCGGACAGCCCGGCACCACTGCCACCACCACTGTCCTCGTGATGATCGTGCTGGCAGCTCGACCAAGATTACTCAGCGACTCCACCCGTGTCTCCACCCCGACGCCAATCCGCCCGAGCAGTCACCGACCTTGCCGCTTCGAATTTCCCAGAAAAGCACGGCCTCTGATTCCCTTCTATTCGCTCAACTTCTTTATGAGTTCGACCAGATCTCTCTCAAGTTCGAGATTCAGTTTCCTGACCACCTCAAATAGCCTGGCGAGCTCTCTGGCCTCCTTGTCAGTGGGAGTCACCCTCTTAGCGTACACTTTCTTGTTGTACACCTGGTATTCTTCAGATGCGTTGATCATTTCCACGAGAGCAGTGTGCAAATCATGCGTATCGGCATCCAGCAGCGGCTTGACTTCCTTCATTTTCCGCCTTGTTTCCCCAATTTCCTCCAAAGAATAGCGGTCCATCCTCTGGGCTGGGTTTTTCGGCAGCAGCTCGTTCAAGCTACTCGATTTGGTGAAAATCTCCTCAGTTGACTTGTGAAGGCTCAGTATCTTTGGAGCCTCTCCCTTCAAACTCTTGCGAAGCGCCTGGGCAGACAGATTATTGGGCATGAGCTCGATGAGTTCATTCAACTCCGCCAAATACTCCGCCCTACGAGTTTGCTCGTAGTTGCTCTTCAGCTCCCTCTGGAGTTTTGCCAACCTTCCGAGCCCTTCCTCGAGTCCTTCAGTTCGGTCGGTTCTCACGATCTCGAGCGCTTCCTCCAAATTGCTCGCAGAAAAGATACTTACTTCCAGAAGCGGATCAACAGAATGAAGCACAACCAAATCATCTACGTTACTCGCGTTCTCTTCCGGAATAATAACAATTTCCAGATCCGATGAAATGGCCCCCATAACCTTCTCCACAACTCCTCCAATCTTTCGCGTCTTCCAGTCGACCGTCACATCGCCAGTCACCCCGACCTTGTCATCCACCTCGAATTCGTCGAACAGGGCGAGCAGGAGAATAGCAAAAGCCAATCCGATCGAACCACCATCCTTGGGAGTGTATTTATCTGAAAAACTGAATTCAATTTTCGACCCACTCGGCACAACGGGATACCGCACATTCTTCACCCGGATCGCCTCTTCAATCGCAACCATCATCTCCCTTCCGATCTCAGCTCCATCCTTAATTCGCCAAATCGCATTGTCCTGGCCAGTCGAACCAATCGTCCCAATGACTTCAAGAGTGCTTCCCAGCATACTTCCGTCCAGATGATTTGAGACGACCAGAGCATTGACACTCGCCAGATCCTTTGTCGCTTCCTTTGGCTTGTTTCGGAAGGCCGGGTGGACTCCTCTCTGGATCCGGGGACCGTCATCCCCGGCGACCCCACCAAGGTCGATGGCATCCCAGGACACCTCCCCATGCTTCTTCCCAAAAATACTGGTCTCGTAAATGAGATCTTCATTTCCTCGATCCGCTCGAAGGGCGATCGACATCAGGTATCCGGCCAGCCTGATCTCATCTTCTTGACCTCCACTGAGCAGCTTCTTCGCATACTTGATGCAATTGGAAGAAAGCGGGATGGGACGTTCGACTGGCTTATACGCCTTGCGCTTCAAAATTGAGTCGGCCACGATCGCTTCCCGATTCTCCGGATCGAGAAGGAAGGCCAAACTCAGAGCTCGATAACAGAACTCATTTTCCGGCGCTTCATATTTTGTGAAATTGCGACACTGCTCGGCCAGATTCGTTGCCAAAAGGGCCCTTTCTTCGAGGCTTAGTCCCACCGAGTCGATGTCGATCTTGAACAGACCCGGAGCAGGCTCCCGGTAGTCTTGAGCCCACAGGCATGCACAACACAACCAGAACGAAAACATCGCTGAAAATATTCTCATCGCACTCATCCGAGTCAGAAGCCCGTACTGCAGGTTGACGGCTTTTTCGAACCAAGGAAACGCGATATCGCCCATGGAGAAATGCTGCCAATCGAAGGAAATATGAAAAGCCTCGATTCACACAAAATCGCCACCACTGGAGATCCTTCATCCCTCCGAGGAAAGGCGGATGCCAGACAAGACCAAGGCGCGATGATCAAACGAGTCGTGCTTCCTGCCGAGGTGAAGAACTGATGTGCTGCCTGAAAATGGAATCTAAAGCCCGCCCGGGACAGCGCAGGATTGGGCAGACGCCTGAGCTTGGCACTTTAGAAATGAGCAGTTCACAAGTCAAAAGTGGACCACTGTGCACGAGAACCTTCAATTCACCCTTCCGCCGCCAAACGCCGGAGTTTCCGCTTCAAACTCAGCTTCGTCGCCGGTGAGACGCGGTCGACGAAGAGCACGCCGTTCAGGTGATCGGTCTCATGCTGAATCGCCCGCGCGAGCAGTCCATCGGTCTCGATTTCAAGGGTCGAACCATCGATCTGTGGCAGGCTGGCCTTCAGGCTGATCGGACGATTCACATCGGCCCTCACGTCACGAATGCTCAGGCAGCCCTCCGTATCCTTCTCCCGCTCCGCGCCCAGATCCAGCTCCGGGTTGATGAAAACCAGCGGCATGATCGAGGAGAGTTCCGCCTTCTCGCCGTTCACCTTCAGAAAACTGATGCACTCCGGATCGTGTGAGACATCGACCACGGCCAAGCGCAGCGCGACGCCGACTTGAGGTGCGGCAAGTCCGACCCCCTCGGCGTCGTACATTGTCTCCAGCATGTCCGCCACCAGCTTGTTCAGCTCGTCATCAATCTTCTCGACCGGTTTGCAGCGCTCGCGCAACACGGGGTGACCATATTGGACAATGTCTAAAATCATTCGGAGGACGGGGTTTCAGCCGGCAACTGGATGCGGGCCGGGACGTCCTTAACTTCAATCCCCGCACGGGTCAACGCATCCCAAATCCCCATCAATTTCTCCAAGGAGACTTCCTTGTCGGGCTCCAGCTCGAGCTTGCGATTCGGATTCTCTTTCACGAAGGCCTCAAGATACGCATCGAGCAAGGTGAGATCCGGCACCGTGAGATTGTCGAGTCGGATGGTCCCGTCCCGATCAATCGCCAGCACCGAACGCTCGTCGACGATCGTTTGCGAAGGCACATCACGCACCGTCGGCAGTTCGATCTTGAGCACTTCGCGCTTCTTCTTGAACTCCGAAGAAACGATGAAGAAAATCAGCACGATGAAGAGGATGTCGATCAAGGAAACGATCGGCACCTGTCGCGTGCGTTGCATGGGACGGTCGAATTCCATCAGCCTTTGGGTGCCAGAACAGGTGATCCACTTTCAGGTCGTGCCGTGCGTTCGCAAACGTGCGCGAGCTTCGTCAGCAGCACTTCGAGCCGTGCCGCGAGCATGTCGATCCGTCGTTGGAAATAGCCATGCGCGATGATCGCGGGCACCGCGATGGCCAGCCCCACGATCGTCGTCTTCAAGGCACGTCCGATTCCGAGTGCGATCGTCACCCGGTCGGCTTCCGCTTCCAGACCGGAGAAGACCACGACCAATCCCGAGGCGGTTCCCAGCAAGCCGAGCAAGGGAGCCACGGCGATCACCACATCAATAACGGTCATTCCCGCCTGCAGGTGGACGATTTCCTGTCTCGCCGTGGCCTGCACCGCTTCAGCAATCTCCGACTGTGGTCTCCCCCGCTGACCTACAGAGATCGCGCAGAGTCGAGCCAAAGCGCTCTGCCCTCGTTCGAACTCCGCCAGCACTGGTTCCGCACCACCGTTGGCAATCGTTTCCTCAAAGCGTTCCACCTTGCCCGCCAGCTCATCGGGGATCACGCGACTCCGGGTGAGCGACAGGAACTTGAACAGAATCGCGGTCAGTCCGGCCACTGAAGTCAGTGCCAGCAACAGCATGAAGACCCCGCCCTCTTTAAAGAAGAGCGTGGTGTGTTCGAACCAGCCTGGTGCGGCATCGGCCAGAATGAGGGAAACGGTTTCGGTCATGATGGAAAGTCGGGCCTTAGTAAGAGTTAGAAAATGAAGTTGTAAAGCAACTCAAGCGGTTCGCCATCGAGTTCGCGCTTCACCTCGGCGGGCATCGCCGGCAAGGGAGCATCGTAAATCGCACTGTGTGTAAAACCTTTCTGGATCGCCCCGATCCCGAACTCATCGACCGTCCCCACCGAGCGCACCTTGCCTTTCGGATCAAGCACGACCCTCACCCGGATCACCCCCGGTTTGATGTAGTCGAGGTTCTGCACCACCTTGCGCTGCCACGACTGCTCAATCGCTCGACTAATCGCCGCGTGGTACTTCCCGAGAGCGCCGGCCTTGATGTCGAGCGCGGCGCGACCACCTCGTGTAATGGAACCCTTCAGCTCGGTCTTGCGCTGGTGTCCTCTGAAACCCTGATCGCCCGCGGAAGACGCCTGAGCCTCCTTGAGCTTCTCGGCGACCTCCTCTTTCTTCTCCGTTTTCTCAGCCGTTTCCCGAATCTCTTCCGGTGCCGACTTCGGCTCTTCCTCCGTCTTCATCGGCAGCACCGGTCGTTCCACAGGAAAAGGCGTCTCTGCCAAAGTCTCAGCCGGTGGCGCGGGATCATCCTCCCTCGCCACCATCTCGTTGGTTCCTCCGATTTCCGCCTCTTCAGTCGCCACCGCCTCCACCTGCTCGGCCTGTTCCCTCATCAAAGGCGAAGGTGCCTCACCCGGAGCGCCTTCACGATCGTGAGCGAGATCCCCGTCCTGGTAATTGCTCTCGGTCGTTTCCACCTCGCCATACTCGGGCTTGATCCCACTCTGGCTCGGCATCTCCGGCGCGCTCGCATCGGGCGTCGCATCACTGGTCGCCATCGTATCCCGCTCGCCGATGAACGAAGGATTCTCGGGAGCCTCGGACGCCTGATCTGGACTCGACCGAGCAAAGGACCTCGCGCTTTCTGGCTCAGGTTCAAGCTCGGGAACCGGTTCCGCCGCCGGCATTACCGGCACAATCATGACCGAGCGAGCCTCGGGTTTTGCCGGAGTGGGAGGCGTTCTATGAACAAGCAGCGGCTCGATTTCGAAATAAATCACGACGAGCAGGATATTCAGCACGACCGACGCCAGCACCGCCGACAACCAAAGTCGGGCGTCGCTTCGTTCAATGGCGGCGGGAGGATTCATCCTTGGAATGGGCGAGACCATCCACCCTAACCGCAGCACCTGCAATACGAGATATTCTGTGAGTTCGGCCTACCATCCGGCGGCCTGATCGGGAAGATGCCCACCGGTTTCGGCCAACGAGCATTTCATGTACAGGGAACCTCGAGGCGGCACCTCGTTTCCGCCGAAGGAATAGAGGCCTCCGGAAGGACACTTCGGAGTCTTTTCGATGTATTTCCCTTCACCGAAAATCAGGAAAGCCAGTCCCGGCACCTCATCCCCTTCTTCCCGACCGTGGAGATTCGCGAAACCTCGCACCGCCTGCTGGACCTGCTGCTGGCTCAAGACACACAAAGTCCGATCCGATCCCTCCTTCCAGCGGCGCGATGAAACAAAGAGAATCGACACCAGGGAAAGGAGCACCAGTAGCACCAGCGCACTTTCGATCAAAGTGATCCCCGGGAGAAAGCCCGAGGGCCTGGCAGTCGCGCGTTTCATGCTTCAACGAATCAGCTCGAATCTTAACTAAACTTAAGTATCTATCAACCCTCGATTCGAAAACCTGCCTCCATCCTCCAACAACTCCGCGAAGAAACCATTACCAGCCGATAATATCCTCGGGCACGTGATTCAAGGTCGGCTCGAACGAACAAGTCATGTAGAGCGTTCCCAGATCTGGAATTTGATCCCCCCCCAAGGTGTAGGTCCCGCTGGCGGGACAAACAGGCAGTTCGACAAAAAAATTCCCAGCGCCCACCACCTTCGCCTCAAGACCCGACACCGTTTCTCCGGGCCCAAGACCTGACATGTTCGCGAATCCCCGGACTCCCTTCTGGACCGCCTGAATGTTGGCGATGCAAATCGCGCGGTCCGATCCTTGAAGCCACGCTCGCGCCGTCGTCAGAAGAAGGGTCGCCAAAAGAACAAGCGCGAAAATGATGACCGACATCTCCACGAGACTCAGGCCAAGGCTACGACGGGATCGAAAAGGGCGCGCGAGCTCCAATCTCCGACAAGGTCGGAGCTTCCCGGCGCGCATGAATGTTTTCATGGCTGAATTCAGGTTGATTGTTGCCGGGGAAGCCTTTTCAAAATAGGCACCCCGAAAGCTCGGACAAGCAGAAACTTCAGACTATCAAGCTCGCTTAAGCATCGAAACGGGCTCAATCCCTTCCGCGAGCAGCCTTCCAGCATTCCATGAAGCCGCTCGCAAAATCTTCAGGGCAACGTTCGATCCAGGCATCGATCTCGGCAGCAGGCATCCACATTACCGACTCCACTTCAGAATAGGGAAACTTCGGCGTCCCATCCCAGCGCACCATATAAAGCCGAACGTGCTCCCACCCGGTCGCTTCGCTGGGACCCAGCCGGGCAATTTCCTCAGGCTCGACCCCTTCAATGCCCATCTCCTCCTCCATCTCCCGGCGGGCCGCGTCGAAGTAGTCCTCCCCGGCATCCAGATGACCCGAAACGCTGGAATCCCAAACGCCCGGATGCGCATCCTTGAGCCGGGAACGCTTCTGCAGCAACAGATCCCCGCGCCGATTGATCGCGAAAAGATGCACCGCTCGATGGAGCAGGCCCTTCGCATGCACCTCGGCCCGGGTCGAGGTCCCAGTCACCTGATCCTCCGCATCCACCACATCAAACAACTCCCCGCCTTTCTGAGGCACGTCCTTGAGCGGATGAAGATCGTAGGCGCGTGTCACCGCGACCCATTGCTGCAGCGTCAGTTCCTCCCCCCTCACCTGCGCTGAAAGCCCGAGTTTCTCCGCCACCCCGCACCATGCCGGATCAGCCGGAAGCTGCTTGCCCAATTGCTTGCGACGCTGGGAAAAACCGCGGCGGATCAGCTCGTCGAAACGCCTCCCGTCAAACAGAGGAAGCTCGTCTCGCAAAGGCTCCAAGACCGCCACCGATGAATCAATCTTTGGCTGAGGGTGAAAAGCTTGAGGCGGCACCACTTTGAGAGGAAGCACCTTCCACCCACTCTGAATCCGTAAGCTAAGAATCCCGTAATCCTTGGTCCCCGGCCCTGCTCCCAAGCGATCGATCACCTCCTTCTGCAGCATGATCACCGCCCGCTCGAAGGGATGCGGCCTCGTCAGAAAATTGCGCATGATCGCGCCGCCGGACGAATAGGGAAGATTGCCCAAAAACTTCAGCGGGCGATGCTTCCACAGCACCCGAGGATCAAATCTCGCCCCGTCCGCATGGTGAATCTCAACGCTCGGCTCGTCCTTGAAGTGTTCCTTCAACCACGCCACCAAACGGGAATCGAACTCGATCAAAATCAGCCGTCTCACTTTCCCCAGCAGCATCGAGGTCAAGGCACCCGTCCCCGGCCCCACTTCCACCACCGCATCGCCCTCCTCGACCTCCAATTGATCGGTGATCCAACGACACACGTTCGGATCGACCAGAAAATTCTGACCCAGCTGCCGATTCGGCCGCACTCCCGCCTCTTCAAGCGCCTCGCGGATTTCGCGTCCCGTCACGCCGACAAACCACACGTTTCCCGGCGATCCCCGCAAGCTCCCAATGACGCTTTCTCAAGAATTCTTCCAAATTCTTTGAACAAAGCCCCTCCGCACAGGTCAGACTCTTTTGAAAGCAGCGCGAAAGTGCAGTTTTCATGTAAGGGTGAACAGCAGTTGTCAACTTTCTCGGCTTTCGGGTCGTTTGGGTGGACAGCTTCGCCGTCGGGGAGTGGGTGCTCCTCGGCGGCATTTTTTTGCCCGAATCCAAGCTTCTCCGGTCGTCAGAATCAGGACCACCGGCGAATTCATCCGGCCAATCGGCAGCCGCGCCCGAAACGCCTCGACCCGCCGTCGGACGAGACACCCCAATTCTTGCGCGAATAAGGGTTGATGGAGACCTTGCGGCTCCCTTTACTTCCGCGCCCGCGAGCAAGCGGGCTGTCTTTTCATGATCGAGAACATCCGCAAATACACCGGCCTCATCATCGTCGTCATCGTTGTCCTCGTCCTTGGCTTCATCTTCATGGATACCAGCGGACTGTTCACACAACGAGCAGGCGGTGGAGGCGACTTCATTCAGATCGACGGGCGCAACTACTCCCAGTCCGACTTCAACAAGCTCGGGAAAAACCCCATGAACCTCGCCCAGAGCATCCGCAGCTTTGACGAGAATGGCATCGAGATCATGCAGTTCACCAGCACCCTGATGTCGGGTGCCCAGACCGAAGAAGCCGCCGCCCAGAACTTCTTCGCCTCGCGCATGATCCTTCAGGAAGCTTTCGACCAGTTCGGTGTCCATCCGTCTCAGGCAGAAATCGAGGCATTCATCAAAGGGCTCTCAAGCTTCCAGGTCCGTCCCGCCCCCGGATCCCCACCGGGATCCACCACCGGGGAGTTCGATCAGGTCGCCTACAACAACTTCATCGATAACTTCATCGGTCGACTCGGGCTCAAGGAAAGCGATCTGCAGGCGCTCGTGAGGGACGTCATCGCCACCGGCAAGCTGCGCAACATCATCGGAGATGGCCTGACCGTCAGCCGCGATTTCGCCGAAACCACTTCAATCGTCAACGCCCAGCAAGTTGAAGTCAGCGTCGTGTCCTTCGAAACCAAGCCCTTCAAGGAAGCCATCAAGCCGACCGACGAAGAACTCAAGTCCTTCTGGGACGAAGTGAAGGACGGCTACATGACCGACCAACGCATCAAGGTCAGCTACTTCATCGCCGCACCCACCTACCCGGAGCCTGCACCCGAAGAGAAAGTCGAAGAAGACAAGGAGCAGACCGAAGAAGAGAAGCAAGCCGCTGCCGACGCCAAGGCTGCGAAGGAAGCCGAAGAGATCGAAGCCAAAGCGGCTGCCGACAAGCAACTCGCCATCGAAGTCGACAGCTTCCTCAATACCCTCACCGATGCCGACGGCGCCAACTTTGACACCCTCATCGAGGAAAGCGATTGGGAGCTCGTCACCACCGACTGGTTCACCCGCTCGACCCTGCCCGAAGCTCTCAAGATCCAGCCGCGTGCCACATCCGCCGGCAAGTCGGTCGTCGATCAGCTCTTCGCTCTCACCACTGGACCCGATGCCCTCGCACCTTTCTCCAAGGCCATCGCCGTCGGAGAAAACCAATGGCTCCTCGCCCGCCTCGACGAACTCGAAGAACCCCGCGTCAAGACCTTCGAAGAAGCAAAGGAGGAGATCACCCAGCGCTACATCGACGAAAAGGCCGACGAAGTCCTCAAGGAACATATCGAGGCCGAGATCACGGCACTCAAGGAATTAATGGCTGACGGCAAAACCTTCACCGAAGCCGCCAAAGTGGAAGGTCTGAGCGTGACCGACCTGGGTCCCTTTGGCCCCTCAGACACCCTCAGCGACGGCTTCACGGCGAGTGAATTATTCACCCCCGCCTCAACGGTCAATCCGGGTGAAATCGCCAAGCCGATCTACACCGCGGACCGCGCCATCATTCTCTGCGTCAATAAGCGCCTGATCATCAAGGACGACAATCGCGGACAGCAGATCGACGCCGCCATGAACCGGCTGGCCACCGACAATGCCAACCGCGCCTTCGACGCCTGGCTGACCCAGCAACTCAAGAACGCCGAGGTTCGCGACCTCACCAAAAGCTGATCACTCCGATGTCCGAACGTGACGATCTCTTCGACGACGCCAATGGAGCCCTCGCGCTCGGCGAACTTGAAGAGGCCGCCGGGCTCTATCGCCGCTGTGTCGAAATCGATCCCGACTTCTTCGATGGCTGGCACGCCCTCGGCATGGCACTGCTCAAGCTCGACGAGTATAAGGAAGCCATCGGCTGCGGCCTGAAATCCGTTACCCTTCGTCCCAACGACCTTCTCGCCTGGACCTCCCTCTCGCAGATGTATGTCCGCGACGGCAACATCCCCGAAGCCGAAGCCGCCAAAGCAAACGCCCGGATCCTTTCACTCGGCGGCAAGGTCGTCCGCGACGCCTGACCCCGCCGACATCGCCTTTCAGTATTTCAGCGTTTCAGCTTTCAGCTTTTTTAACAAGCCATGCTCATCACCACCGCCATCGACTACACCAACGGCGCACCCCACATCGGGCATGCCTATGAAAAGGTCCTCGCCGACGTCCTCGCCCGCTATGAGCGCGTTCTCGGAGCCGAGGTCTTTTACCTGACGGGGGTCGACCAGCATGGCCAGAAGGTTCAGCAGACCGCAGAAAAGGAAGGCATCAACCCCGCCACCTTTGCCGCCAAGAAGACCAAGCTTTTCCTCAACCTGTGGAAAAAACTCGGCCTCCAATACGACGGCTGGGCCGCCACCACCGACGAGCGCCACAAGGCCTGCGTCCAGGCGATCCTTCAGGACCTCTTCGACCGCGGCCAGATCTACAAAAAGCAATACAAGGGCTACTACTCTGTTCGCCAGGAACAGTTCATCACCGACAAGGAACGTGGTGAGGACGGCGAATTCGGTGCCGAGTGGGGTCAGGTCGAGGAGCGCGACGAAGAGAACTACTACTTCAAGCTCACCGAGCACAGCGACTGGCTGAAAAACTACGTTTCCAGTACCGAAGACTGCGTCGTCCCCTCTTTCCGCCGGAACGAACTCATCGGAGCCCTCGACCGCGCCGGCGAACAGGACCTCTGCATCTCACGCCCGAAGGAGCGGCTTCGCTGGGGCATCGAACTGCCCTTCGACACCGCCTTCGTCACCTACGTCTGGTTCGATGCCCTGATCAACTACATCTCCTTCGCCGGCTACAAGGCCGTCGCCGATTCAGGGCTTCCCGATTTCTCAAAGCTCTGGCCCCAGCCCGGCGGCAACACTGCCCGCCCCTTGCACATCATCGGCAAGGACATCCTCGTTCCCGCCCACGGCGTTTACTGGCCCTGCATGCTTCACGCCATCGGCTTCACCGACGAGCAGATCCCGCAAATCCTTGTCCACGGCTGGTGGAACATCAGCGGCGAAAAAATGTCAAAATCCCTCGGCAACGTCGTCGATCCCGACGAGCTCGCCGACAAGTTCGGCGTCGATGCCCTGCGCTACTACCTCGTCCGCGACATCACCATCGGCCGCGACTCCGATTTCGATCTCGAGCGGCTCGTGATGCTCTACAATCAGGAGCTCGCCAACGAACTCGGCAACCTCTGCAACCGCGCCCTCAACATGACGGGTCGCTTTTGCAATAGCACCGTCACCACCAACCACGAGCCCACGCCGACCGACCTCGAGCTGCGCGAATCCCTCGTCAACGCCACCGCGGCCTACCGCACGGCGATGGATGCCTACGACACCGCAGCCGCCCTGAAAGCGATCAACGCCCACGTCTCCCACTGCAATGCCTACACCGAGCAGAATGCTCCGTGGGCCCTCGCCAAGGATCCCGAGCAAAAGCAGCGTCTGGAAACGGTCCTCGCCCATCTCGTCGAAAGCCTCGCCCAACTCACACTGCTCCTCTCCCCCTTCCTTCCCGAGCCTGCAGCGCGACTCGCCAACCAGCTCCGCCTCGACAGCCTGCTCGACATGAAACTTGACCAACTCGAGTGGGGCCTGATCCCCGACGGCCACCAGACCGGCAAACCGAAGCCGGTCTTTCCAAGAATCGTCATCGAAGAGGAGTAGGGACACGGAGCGCGTTCATCCTGAACGCTGCGGCTCATGGACATCCTGTCCATCTTCCCAGCTCCTCTCCCGATTTGACATCCGCGCCAAGGTGTCGGAGTCTTCCACGTGACTCTTCGCTTCAGCCTCCTCGCGTTTCTCTTCGCCTCATGCGCCGCACCTTCGGCCCCCTCCCTCCACCATCCGGACCTCAGCCTGGCGGGAACCGCGCGCAGCGGAGATACCAACCCGAACGTCTTCCTTTCCTACAACCCCAACGGACCCGTTCGCTGGAACCAGAGTTGGCCGTGGATGTTCGATCTCACCGGCATCGCCTGGGACCAGCCCACCACCGCCACCTCGATCACTCCGCGCCATGTCGTCATGGCAAATCACTATCAACGAAAAGTCGGCAGCACGGCGGTCTTTCACGATCGAAGGGGCAAAGCCCATCAACGCACGGTGATCAAAATCATCCCGACCTCCGAGGTGGGTCTGCAGAGCGATGTCGCCGTCGGGCTGCTGGATCGCCCGCTCCCGGAATCGATCCGAAACTACCCCATCCTGGAGGTCAAGGACGAGCAACCCCCCGAACTCGCAGGCGCCCACGCATTGATCACCGACCAGCACCGTCGACTCTTCTTCCACAAGATCGGCCTCGTCTTCGGCTCCGGTCTCGGCTTCCGCTACGACACCGACCTCGATCCATCGAAATCGAAGAAGTTGGTTTCAGGAGACTCAGGCAATCCCAGCTTTCTCCTCAGCAAAGGGGAACTGGCACTGATCGAAACCCACACCGGTGGCGGTTCCGGCTCCGGCCCTTTCTACGGCAACTCTAGTATGCTCGCCGCCTTGCGAAAAGCCGTCGCAACACTCGACCCCACCTACCAACTCCGAACGGTAGGCATGGACCAGAAACTTTTGAAAGAAGCCGCTGCGGGAAGAGCCAACATGCCCGGACTTTCACCACCACGTGGCGCGACCTCCCCGCCGGCAACCCAACCCTCGAACGCCAACCCAACCAAGGGGCCCCGCAAGCGAGTGGTGATGCCGCCGGCCAACTGAGCAAGGGGTCATTCGCAGCAGGTCTCGACCCGAAAAAAAGGCGCGACCGAACGACTCCGGCCACGCCCTGAAATGGAGTGATCCCGAATCAGCCTTTGCTGACCGGCTCCCAGGCACCGTCGGCGGCGCTGGACTTCAGGCAGGCATCAATAAAGGAAAGACCCATCCGGCCGTCATCGATATTGGCATACTTGCTTCCATCGCAGCTCCATGCCTCACCAGCCTGAAAAGCGCGGACATCCTTCTCGAACTCCCGGTGAAGACGGGCGTAGGCATCGTGGAAAGCCTCCGGATGACCGGCGGGAATCGTCGGCTCCTTGAGCAACCAATCCGGCACATCGCCGAGGAATCCATCGTTGGCGCTGACCGCTCCACGCCAATAGGTGCGATCGGGCTGATCCTGCAAGAGGATGGTGACCTTCTCAGGATCCTCCGCACTCCACTTGAGAGCTCCCTTCGTTCCGGCAATCATGATGCCGAGATCGTTCTTGTGGCCGATGCAAATTTGGGAGGCACGAACCAGACACTTGCCACCATTGCTCAGCTCTCCGTAGACGGTGAAATGGTCATCGATGGGACGACCCGGAACGAACATCTCAAGACGCGCCGAAACCTTCTCCACGTCGAGTCCGGTGACAAAGCGCAACTGCATCAGCGCATGGGTTCCAATGTCACCACCGCAGCCGCTGCCACCTGCCCTTTTCGGATCGGTGCGCCAGGAAGCCTGCATCTGGCCGGAGTCCTCAAGCTTGTCGGCAAGCCAACCCTGCATGTAGTAGGAATCCACCCAACGGACTTCTCCGATCAAACCGCTCTGCACGATGAAGCGGCTGAACCAACTCGACCAGTGACCGAGATAAGTGTGGGCCACGGCAAAGGGAACCTTCTTTTCGCGGGCCTTTGCCACCAGCTTGTCCGCCTGCTCCAGATCAACGGTGAGCGGCTTCTCGCACATCACCGGCAGACCAAGCTCTAGGGCTTTCATCGCCGGATCGAAGTGGACGAAGTTTGGCGTGACAATCAGGACGTAATCAACGCGCTCGTCTTCGGGCAGCCTGGCCTGGTCGGCAAACAACTCGTCATATGAGACGTAGCCTTTCACCGGATAGGGCCAGTTGTTGGCCTCGTTCATGGCGATTTCGGGATCCGGATGCAGGGCAACCGAATGCACCTTGCGCGTGCCATCGAAGTGAATGGCCTTCTGATGCGGATTGGCAATGAAGGCTCCGGCTCCGCCACCGATCATGGCGACTTTAAGAGGTCTTGGGGACATGGTATTTCTTGGGGTTATCGTTATTGGTTGATTCGATCAATGGGTCCGTATCAGAACCCGGGCATTACTTCTAGACTTCGACATCGTAGTCGCCGATCGCCCATTGGATTCCGGCGAGGTAGTGCTTCAGGATCTTCGGATTCCAGAACATTTCGTGATTGTGGCCAATCGAGCAGTAGAAGACGCGGCCATCACCCCAATGTCGCGCCCAGGCAACGCCGTAGTCGTTGTCCTTGCGCTTGGGATTTTTGCCCTTGCCGCTCTTCGCCGGATCAAGACGCAGCAGCATCTCCACCTTCTTCGAATCATAGGGATCCTTGAACTGATAGATCTCTTCTTTGAATTCGAGCGGCTTGCCTTCAAACATTGCCACCAGCGGGTGCTGGGCCTTGCCCGGCTCGATGTCGATGTGGACGCGTGTTCCGGCACCCCATGGGTGACCGTCGAAGTAGCCATTCATCATCTCTCCATATTCCGGCCAGTTGTAGAAGGTATCGGTGGCAGAGTGAATGCCGATAAAACCTTTCCCACCCTTGATGAATCCCATCAGGCTCTGCTGCAGCACCTCGGGTTTGTCGCTGCCCTTGAAGACATCCTGAGTGGTGTTGAGAAAGACAATCGCATCAAATTGCTCGATCTTTCCCGGCTCGAAATTCGAAAGATCGTCGCTGACCACCGCCTCGAACGCCCCGGTTTCCCTACCCATTTCGGAAAGCGCCAGCTTGCCGGTGATGATCGAAGCGTGGCGGAAACCCAACGTTCTGGAAAAGACCAGTACCGTCCGCTTCTTGCTCGGCTCGGCATAGGCCTTTTCGGGCAAAGCTTCAGCGATTTTTTCGCCGGCACCCGGTGGCAGGGTTTCGCCTTTTGGCTTGGCAGCCACGAGGAAGGCCGCCGCCACACAACAGGCCAGAGGAAGAATCAACGTCGGCTTCATAATTATTGGTTGGCGCGGTCGAAGGCGGCATCAAACGCCGCCTGGTTCACGGGAAAGTCGAGATCCTTGACGTAAGCGCAGCTCTCGGTTGCACCGTGGAAGCGGTCCATTCGACCATCCTCCCACTCAATCGAGAGCGGTCCGGCATAGCCGATGTCATTGAGCGCAACAATCACCTCTCCGAAGTTCACGTCACCACGACCCACGCTACGGAAGTCCCAGTAGCGCCGCGCGTCACAGAAATCCGTGTGCCCGCCGAACACTCCGACGTCACCGTTTCCGTGTCCCCACCAGGCGTCCTTCATGTGCGCATGATGAATCCGCTCGGCGAAGTGGCGGATGAACTTCACGTAGTCCACGCCCTGATATCCTAGGTGCGAAGGATCATAATTGAAGCCAAAGCGCTGGTGGCCACCGACCGCCTCAATCGCGCGTTCGGCGCTCGCGATATCAAAGGCAATCTCGGTCGGATGCACTTCGAGCGCAAAGTAGACATCCTCTTTCTCAAACGCCTCAAGGATCGGAGCGAAGCGTTTCCCAAAGTCATCAAATCCCGCCTGCAGATACTCCTGACTCGTCGGTGGAAAGGCGTAGAGCGCGTGCCAGATCGACGAACCGGTGAATCCGTTCACCACCGCCTTGCCGGTGCCCGCCGGCTTGTCAGCCATATAGGCTTTCCCGGCATCGAGAAACTTGCGGCAGGCCTTTGCTGTATCGATCATTTCCTGCGCGGCACGCTGACGCACGCCCTCGGCATCGCCATCGCCCCACACATGCGGCGGCAAGATCGCCTGATGCCTCGAATCAATCGGATCACAGATCGCCTGGCCCACCAGGTGGGCGGAGATGGAATAGGCAACAAGATCGTTCTTCTTCAAAAGCTCCCAGACGCTCTCGACGTAGTCCTCTTGAGTGAGCGCTGCCTGCACATCGAAATGGTCTCCCCAGCAGGCGAGTTCCACTCCATCAAAGCCCATGGACTTGACCTTGGGCAAAAGCTCGGCAATCGGAATATCGGCCCACTGGCCGGTAAAAAGTGTAACAGGACGTGGCATGATTTCTATGGGTTGCTTGGTTGAAAAAGGATGCGTGAGCTTAGTCTTGGGTCTTTCATCGAGACCACGGCAAAATCCATATTTGACCCCTAAAATGCGACATCTTCCATGCAGCTCAGACTATTTTCCATTGAAGACCTCCCTTAAACTGCGGGTGACCCTGCCTGCCTCGATTGCCCGACCATCCAGCTCCGTCACGGCCACCACGCCCTGAATGGCCGAGGTCAAAAACACTTCGTCGGCAAACTCCACGTCATCCAAATTCAAGGTCGCCTCCTCGGCTTCGATCCCCAGCATCCTCGCCAGTTCCATCACCCGCTCACGAGCCGTTCCCGGCAGACAGCCCGAATTCAGCGATGGCGTTCGGAGGACGCCTCGGGAAACGATGAACAAATTGGCGGTCGCCGCCTCACACACCACTCGGTGGGTATTGAGAAAGAGGGCAGTCGTCGCTCCGGAGCGCCGGGCATGATCCAGCGCGAGCAAGTTTTCGGCGTAGTTCACACACTTGAGGCCAACTAGCGGCGAGCGCTCATTTCGCGGCCAAGGCGACCAGACGGCCGACACCGATTCCGGCGGCGAACCCACTTCTGATATCTGCAGGGTCACAATCTCACCTCCACTATTCAACTGATTGAGAGGACCCGCACCGGCAGATACCTGAAGACGGACACGCTGCCGACCCTTGCGCTTCAGTAGTGGACCGATGGCCTGAAACATCCCGGTCGCAAGCAGGAGACCAAGCCGGCCACAACTCGTTTCCAGTCGCCTGTAGTGCTTCGAACCCGCCACCAACTCGCCATCGACGGCCAGCATTGTCTCAAAAACCCCGAGACCATGTGTGAAGCCACGGGCATCGATCGGCACTCCGGAACCCGTTTCAAGAAACTCTCCATCCGACCACAAGAAGTTCTCCATGACCGCCAAGCTGCAATTCCTGACAGTCCCCGACAAGCTCTCGTCGGCTGGAAGTTTTGGTGCTCACGCCACGCTGCCACCGCTGAGGTGGGATGACTTGATGGTTTTTGGCCGAGCATTCGGCGATAAAGATCAATGAAAACCCTCCTTTTTTTTATTGAAATCGTGAGGAATCTGATAATCCTGACCCTCGTGAAAAAACCCTTAATTCTGACATCTGACATCTGACATCTGACATCTGACATCTGCCATTCTCCTAGGTCTCTACGGCTCAGCCGGCGCCGCCATCACGCTCGATGGTGCTGCCATTCCCTCCGAAGGCTTGGATCTGCTCGCCACTCAGAATTCCGCCACGGGCTTCGGAAATGCCACCGGAGGTGGACAGGATTCAGCCGGCGGCTCGGAACTGAACCAGATTTTCGCCAGTATCGTGGGAACCACGCTGGAACTGGGCATCACTGGCAATCTCGAAGGGAACTTCAACAAGATGTGGATCTTCTTCGATGGAGTCGCCGGAGGACAGAACGTCCTTGAAAACGACAACGCCGACGGCGGCTTTGGTGAAATCAACAATCTCGCAGGGCTAACGTTTGATGGAGGATTCACCGCAGACAGGGGAATGCGCATTGAAATTGGCGGAGGGTTCTGGAGTGTCAGAGGCTTTGACCTGATAGCCAAGTCGGCGACTGAAATCGCACTCGGGGGCGGCCCTGGAGATCTCCCGCTGGCCGCAGTGACAGGGGGTTATGGAGTCTCATTCGGCTGGGACAACAGCAACGTCCTCGGTGTCGACTTAGTCTCAGCAGCAGCGGCAAACACCGCGACCACCGGTTGGGAATTCTCCATCGACATGGCAACCTACTTTGGGGAGTCTCCTTCGTCGGTCGGCATCAGCGCTTTTATTTCAAACGGAGATGGAGGTTTCCTTTCCAATCAGGTGCTTCCCGGAACAGGTGGCACGGGCAACCTTGGAAATCCCGCAGACAGCACGATTGGATTCGTGACCGCCGTCCCAGAGCCATCATCATGCCTCCTGCTTTCCCTGGGTGGCCTCCTGATGATCCGGCGTAAGCGTCCAGGATCGTCAATCCCGGGGCAACATCCCGGCAGTTTCTTTTTGGCAAAGAGCGGATTTGGTGGTGAATCGGGTGGATTGAACTACC
>NZ_JBATWY010000037.1:0-1906 GCF_049672945.1 Haloferula sp.
ATGCCTTACCACTTGGCTACTCCGCCGCGACGTTGACCGTCAGCGACTTACAAATCCCTCAACAGAAGCTCCTTGGTTTTTATACACGTAGAGCGAAATTCCTCACCGTCATGAGCAAAAACGCCAACACCTGGACAGCAACACGTTACCAACACCTGTATCGTCACGCCAGGGGGGGCGTATATTACGCCCGGCTGACCGTCAACAGAAAGAAGACCTGGCGAAGCCTCAAAACGAAAATCATGAGCGTGGCGCGGACCGAGCTGGCTAACCTCGATAAACAGGAGAAGGAGAAGTCCGAACTAGTTCCCCTGTGAACTCCCACTCTCTAAACGTGTTTTCGGGACGCTCATCACCTCTTTGAGATCGTGCCGAGCCTTCGCACTGACACCACGAATCTAGTATCGACTCCCCGCCAGCCATGATTGCAGGCTGCTCAGGCGTTCCACGACTAACTGTGAATTCCCACCCTCTGGTCGGGTTTTCATGATGAAATCGACCGAATTGACATCGACACCTTCCAACCAAAAGACAGCGGCAATTCGGTAATGGACGTGATTCTTCTCTTCTCTTTCCGGAACTCTGATGGCCGCGCACTCTGATACTCTGGATCTTCATGTATCGATTTATTCCCCATGTCGACTTGGCCGGATGCGAGTTTCTGAACTTCCGTGCAGCAGTGCTTTCAGAACCTTGTCCCCATTGTCAGAGAGCCGGGGCCATCAGGGCCCACGGCTTTATCCGCAGCTCATCGGATTCCGACGCTCAGGATCGGACGCGGGCATTGAGGTTCTTTTGCTCGGACCGCCGGAACCATGCCGGATGTGGTCGCACCTTTTCCATCCACTGGAGTCACGTCGTTCCCCGCTCAACAATCAGCGCGGAATTGGTGTCCGATCTGATCTCCTCCCTGTTCCCGCTTCCAGAACGGCACCCTCTCAAGGAGGCCTGTGCTGCCGGAATCAGCACGGTCTCCAAGAGCACCGCCTACCGGTGGGCCAAGCGGTTCCGCCTCCACCTCGGAGAACTGCGGTCTCGGGCGTCGATGGTGATCCCGCCAGACCGGCAAGCACACGCCACACCCGAAACCGCCACACTGACACAGCTTCACCAGGCCTTCTCTGGAGAAGCCTGCCTTGTGGCAGCTTTCCAGAGCCAATTTCAAAAGGCATTCTGCAGAATCGACACCAACAAAGTTCCAATTTCTCATCGAGTCGTTCAGACATTCAGAAACCTGTTTCGAGTGGCAACACGAGATGGAAAAGGCACCTCGCATCTGGGATCCAAATTCAACGCATCCGAAGCGACATCGTGCTCTTACGGCCCTCCTCGCGGCACAACAGACCAGAACAAACCGGCCACCCACATGCCACCAGGCGAGCTTCCAGGAAGTCCGTAGACTTTCGGCCAAAAGGACGCAGGCAATGCTGGGGAGCAACCTGCCGAGGGATAACCGGAACCGGTAAGCGACTGATGATGTCGTAACCACAAAAAAGGGCGTGTCCGCATCAAACCGGACACGCCCTTCATCGTCATGGAAGCTCATCAAGAGCTACCGGTCATGCCTCCCGAAAACCCTACCCACACAGCCCGCAGCTCCCCCAATCCCACATTCTCCGGCACATCGTACTCCGGCCAAGATCGTACGCCGCCAATGGTAACGAAACTCGATGACAGCGTGGAAATCAGACCAAAATCCGTACAGTCACAAATTGGGAAACCAGTACGATATCA
Organism: Haloferula sp.; assembly: GCF_049672945.1. Classification (NCBI taxonomy): domain Bacteria; kingdom Pseudomonadati; phylum Verrucomicrobiota; class Verrucomicrobiia; order Verrucomicrobiales; family Verrucomicrobiaceae; genus Haloferula; species Haloferula sp. The sequence continues at coordinate 1,735 of NZ_JBATWY010000037.1, forward strand.
ATTTGGTGTGTAACATCAAGACGAGCTTGGGAATGGATATACTAAGCACGAAATCACCTCACATGATCTACCGCGAACTGCTGATGCACGTGATCGCATATAACCTGCTTCGAGCGATAGTCGCTCAGGCGGACGAACCGGATCGTGTTAGCTTCAAAGGATCTCTGGACCG
>NZ_JBATWY010000038.1:0-1553 GCF_049672945.1 Haloferula sp.
GTATAAGGCCCGGATCTGCTGGGCCTCCTCACGTGGCAGAGCCGCCCATTTATCCTCCAGGTCAGTCCCGCCAATAAACCCGTCGATATCGAAATCCACCCCGGTGGCATTCGGCCCCTTGTAGTCAGGATCGGAAAACATTTGGTTGTAAGGCTCGCCGGACCGGTAAGGCAAATGGTTGCAGGAATAGAACACATTCCAAAAGAACGGCTGCTCACTGGACGCCTGTTCTTCGATCATACCTTCAACACGCCGCGTCACGACCTCAGGCGTCACGAACTGAGCAAAGGATCGAATCTGTGGAAAGAGACGGTAACCCAGATCATTGTCGAAATAGAGAGGCACGACAAAATGCGCCATCAGAACCACCTGACTCATGTAGATTTGAAAATTGTCGAAGCTGGACACGCTCACCTTTTCAAAACCCAACGGCGTGAGTTGGAAAAATCCAGCGCACCAGTCACCGACGGCGGCCGTCTGGTAGCCCTTCTCTCTGGCGAGTTCCGCGATCGGTGTTGTCCGCTTCCTCATTTCATCGAGTTCCTCCTTGGTGGGGAACATCTGACGAATTCCATGAGTGTGGGGATAAGTTGAAGTCATTACCGAAATACCCGACTCAAACGTGGACCCGATTGATGTTCGACACACCTCAAAGATCGATGCGTCCTTCGCCCAGCGGTCAATGTTTGGGGAAACGCCCTCTGCGGCAGGGCCATCTTTCCGCAACGGGCGATATCCGGCGTAGCCCAATTTGTCCCCCCTGAGGGAGTCCGAGCCAATGATCAGCACATTCATTGGCCGATCTGTTTCCTGACTCGCCGCCTTCATCGGTCCCGCATGCGGGACCATCGCGATCACAAGGGCAACTGCCGTGACCACCGCCAGCCCGGACGTCACCATGCGACCCAACTTGGCGAAGCGACGCCACCACCAGATCAGCACGCCCGCGACCATCATCCAGATCGGAAGCTGAAAGAGCGCCAAGTGAATCGCCGGGCGCCAAGACTCCGGCGGCAAGTCCAAGATTGCGTAGTACCAGGTTCCGAATGCGGCATCACCCGTGAAATAGGGCCTCGAGTCCACCAGTCTGAACATGAAATAGCCGTGAATCAGCGCACAACCCAAGGCACTGGCAACGACAAGTTTCCAAGGCCGATGACCGGACCACCGAACTGACAGGCGCGACAAAGCGGGGACCAACACCAACCAGGCAACCAATCCAACGATTGCATACGCCAGAACGACCATCAGGTTCTGACTGATCAAAAAGCCTCGGTAATCATCAACCGCCACTTGGCTGAACTTGCTGTCCATGCCATCGGTTCGAGTAGTGAGCCGCCAGATCGCGCTGAAATACTGGACCGCCAAGAACAGGCAAACGCCCCCTGCGATCCTCCAACCACCTTCAATCCCTCTTCTCATCGGACGCTCGGCCATGAGCGGAGATCTTGGCACCCACTTGCCAACAGCGCAAGCGAGGTCACTCGATCAACCATCGTTCGCTCACCAAATCCTCAATGACCACTCCTCTTAAGGATTGGACGTCCTTGGGG